>NZ_JAVJAN010000008.1:0-97990 GCF_031344075.1 Clostridium aquiflavi | reverse complement strand
TTCCTGCACTGCGTTTGGAAAGGGCGCATGGCTAAAAAAATCGACGGCTCCAAAGTCGCCTTAGCGATTTTGTTCTTCTTTAGGAATTTATAAAAATTTTAAATCTGAGTATAATTCCTAGAATGCTATGTTTTAAAGAAATGAAATTTATATATAATATATTGTGATTAGAAAAGACAGGTTGTTATTTATTTAGGTTATCCCCCTTAGAAAAATTATCTAATTTTTATAATAAGGGAGGATTTTTTTTTATGAGTTATACAACACAAATGGATGCTGCTAAAAAAGGAATTATTACAGATGAAATGAATTTAGTAGCAAAAAAAGAAAATATTAATGTAGGGGATTTGAGAGAGTTAGTAGCACAAGGTAAAATTGCAATACCTGCTAATAAAAATCATAAGAGTTTAAGTGCAGAGGGCGTTGGACAAGGTTTAAGAACTAAAATAAATGTTAATTTAGGTATTTCAAAGGATTGTCAAAATTTTGAGATGGAATTAGAAAAGGTTCGTACAGCAATTGAAATGAAAGCAGAAGCTATCATGGATCTTTCTAATTATGGAAAAACTGAAGGGTTAAGAAAAAAAATAATTGATATGTCACCAGCTATGATAGGAACAGTTCCAATATATGATGCATTAGGATTTTATGATAAGGAATTAAAGGATATAACTGTAGATGAATTTTTTAGAGTAGTAGAAAAACATGGACAAGATGGAGTTGACTTTATAACAATTCATGCAGGGTTAAATAAGGAAGCCATAGAAACTGTAAAAAGAAATAAAAGGTTAACTAATATAGTTTCAAGAGGTGGTTCTTTATTATTTGCATGGATGGAATTAAATAATAAGGAAAATCCATTTTATGAGCATTTTGATAGATTACTAGATATATGTGCTAAATATGATATTACAATTTCATTAGGAGATGCGTGTAGACCAGGGTCAATAAATGATGCTACGGATGCATCTCAAATTAAAGAATTAATAACAATGGGGGAATTAACAAAAAGAGCATGGGCAAAAAATGTTCAAATAATAATAGAAGGTCCAGGACATATGCCTTTAAATGAAATTGAAGCTAATATGATTCTTGAAAAGAAGCTATGTCATGGAGCACCATTTTATGTGCTAGGACCATTAGTTACAGATGTAGCACCAGGCTATGATCATATAACATCTGCAATAGGTGGGGCTATTGCGGCAACTTATGGAGCTGATTTTTTATGTTATGTAACACCAGCGGAACATTTAAGGTTACCTAATTTAGATGATATGAAAGAAGGTATTATTGCAACCAAGATAGCAGCTCATGCAGCAGATATAGCTAAAGGAATACCAAGAGCTAAAGTTTGGGATGATAAGATGAGTAAGGAAAGAGCAGAGCTTAATTGGGAAAAGATGATGGAACTCGCTATGGATTCAACAAAACCTAAAAAATATAGAGAAGAGTCAAAACCACATGATGAAGAAACATGTACTATGTGTGGTAAAATGTGTTCCATGAGGACAATGAAGAAAATATTAAATGGTGAAAATTTAAATATAATAAGGGATTAATAAAAATAGAGATGGCAGTATATAAGTTTGTTTTTATACAAAGTTATATGCTGCTTTTTTTTAGTTTTGAAAATTTACATGATGAAATTAAAATAGCTATTAAACATAATATTGTTATTTATTTTCATGCGCCTAAATTGATTATTCTAATTTAAAACATTTAAAAGCATTGAGTTTTATTTACTTTAATAACTATTTATGTTGGTAATTGTAAAGTTTGAGTAACAATTATTGGATTTTGATGGAATATTTAGGAGGATAAATTATAATTTTCATAATAATATTTATCAAATATAGAACTATTATATTTGTTTTTGTAGAATTTTGTTTGAATAAAAATACATAAATTGAAAAAATAGGTTTACATTTTTTTTATATTTTTACTTTTAGTAGGTATATAAAGCTCTTGTTATGGAGTTAAAGCAACTTAAGGAGTGATCGTATGCCTACAGATTTATTAAAAAAAATGAAATTATTTCAAGAACAATCCAATAATTTTATGGATATAGTGTCTCATTTTAATTCTAAAATTAATTATTTGAGTTATAAGTTAAAATATCCAGAAGCATCTACAGATTTGATTATATATTTATATGAACTTGCCTTACAATTGGATTTGAAAAAGTTTAATGATGATGAAGAAATATTAAAATATATGAGAAGATGCATTAAGAATAAATCAATAAATTTATATTATAAAATAAATTCGTATAGAACCTTTATAACTTATAATTCCGATGAAGAACTTTTAAATGTACTAGACAAAAATATTAACAATGATGAATATTCAAATGTAATATTTAAGGATTTGATTTCATTATTAAAGCCTAAACAAAAGAAAATAATTTTTTTAAAGTTTTATTTACAGTTATCAGATAAGGAAATTGCAGAAAGATTAAAAATATCAAGACAAGCAGTAAATAAATCTAAAAGACAAGCTTTGAAATTTTTAAAGAATATATTATATAGGGAGGCAATTTATGTTTGATCAATTAATAAAAATAGCTGCAACTCAAGGAGTTTGGACAATTTTAAGTTGTGTTCTTATAGTTTATATATTAAAAGCACAAGAAAATAGAGACTTAAGACAAGAAGAGAGAGAGAAAAACTATCAAGATATAATAAAACAACTTACTGAAAAGTTAAATACACTAGATTCAATAAGTTCAACTATTAATGAAATAAGAAGCAAAATTAGATAGATATAATAAACTAATTAATACTATTAGACATACCCTAAAAACTTACTAATTCATATATATAATTAAGAAAGATGTTATTTATTAATAATTAAATAATAAATTTAGACACAAATATGTCATAAAGACATTATATAATTAAATAAAGAAAGTAATTAATAGATTAGTAAAAAACTAGGGGGAGATCATAATAGATACGAATACCAGAATAGTTTGTGATACTACAGTGAATAACTATCTTAATGCTAAAGAAACATTAAGATATGATGGAGATTATATTAATCATTTTTCTTCTTTACTTAATGGATATTATAATAAAGAAATTAAATTTGATGAAATTAAATATATAAGAAAATTTATTAAAGATAAAACGTCTAGAATGTCTTCGTTTAGAGGGGATATGCTATATATATTATCATTTTTAATATCAGTGATGAATGATAAAAAAGATAAAACAGATTTAATTGATGAAATAATTGGTGTATTTGAGTCATTATTAGAAGAAAATTTAAAAGATTGTGGCTATTTAGTTTTATCGGCATATTCAATAGTAAAATATGTAGATAAAGAAAATAGGCAAGATATAATTTATAAAACTAAAGAAATATTTAAAATAATAAAATCTAAATATGGAAACGTAACAAAAGAGGATGATTATTTATTCTGTACGCTATTAGCAATAAATTGTAATGAATTTAATTCTATAACTGAATATATGGAACAAGTTTTTAATTATGTTTTACATTTGGATTTATTCTCTAATAATAGCGTACAAGGATTGACTAATACAATACTGTTAAATGGTTATGAAGATGCAACCTGCAAGGCTGAAGAACTGTTAAAATCCTTAGAAAAAAATGATTTCAAGATAAGTAATCAATTTTTGAGTGTACTAGGAGTTTTGGTAAAAAAACAAGATGTACATGAAATCATAAGAAAAATGAAGGAAGTTGTAGAATATTTATGTGATGAAGAACTTGAATATGAATTTTATATAGATAAAGGATTTAGAAATATACTTGCTTTAGTTATTGTATTTATGAGTATGGAAGAGGAAAATATAAAATATTTGGACGAATTATTAGCATTTAGTACATATTCGTTCTTAATAAGTAAAAATCAAGGAGTTTTTAATGAAGTTTTAGCTTAATTATAAAAAATTAGTAGTAAATAATATATTAAAATATGGAGAAAAAATAAAAAACTATCTCTATTTTTTCAGTTGAAGAATATTAATATTAATATACTACTAATTTAAGGAGGAAACTACTTTTGAAGATTTAATCACAGTTTAAGTTATAGAAAAAAACTTCGAAGTGGATATGGTTTATGAAAAATGAATTAACTCCAAGTGAAGTTATATTTAAATGTTCTTTTAAAGAATTATCTGAGAAAGAACGTCTTGCAGAATTACCAGAAGTTACTTCAAGATTAAATGATATAAAAAGAGCTTTAAAAATTAAGAAAAATGGATACAACTTATATTATATTGATTCATTTGCAATGAATAAATTAACTGACTTGATGGATTATATTTCAAAGATATACGAAGAGGAAAGTGCACCTAAAGATATATGCTATGTTACTACTGAAGATATATTAAATCCAAAAGTTTTATTTTTACCAAGTGGAAAAGGAACACTATTAAAAGAACAAATTGACGATATAAAGAATCAATATTTTGATTGTGTAATAGAATTTTATAATGGCTCATCTGATAAGGAAAAAGAGGAGTTACTTGAAGAAACCAAGGAACAAAGGAATGAGTGTATTTCTAATTTAATGAAAAAAGCAAAGGAAAATAATTTTGAAGTAAAAGCAACAAATGGTGGTTTTGTATTTATTCCATTAAAATCTCAAGGAAATGAGATGACAGAAGATGAGTATGATGAATTGGAAAATGACGAACAGGGGGTAATCAAGGAACAAGTATCAGAATTGAAAAAGGAAGCACAAGTTGTACTAGATAAGCTAACTGCACTTGAAATTAAATCAATTAATGAATTAAGAGTTATTTATGAAAAATATCTTAAAAAAGAAATGAAAGAAATGAAGGAAGATTTATTATTTGAATTTGTAACTGATAAATTTACTTGTATGTATCTTTCTCAAATGTTTGATTGGATTGAAGAGCAGATAGTTGAATGCTATACAGTAAGTCTAGAAGAGGATCAGCAATATATAGATGATATTTTCACAAAATTTGAAGTTAGAGTTCTTGTGGATAATAAAAATATACCACATCCAAGAGTTATTTTTGAAGAAGATCCCACAATAAATAATTTGATTGGAAATATTGAATATAAGAATAGTAATGGAGGATATTTGCCAGACATAGAGTTAATACATCCTGGAAGCTTATTAAAAGCTAATGAAGGTTGTTTAATTTTAAATCTTAATTCATTACTATCTAGTGGGTATAGTTATTATTATTTAAAGAAAATACTAATGCTTGGAAAAATAGACTATAGTTATACAAAAAATTATTTAGATGTTCTATCTTTAGAAGGCTTAAAACCTGAGTCTATACCAATTAATGTGAAAGTTATTTTAATAGGTGATTATGAGGCATTTAGTATACTTCACGAGAAAGACGAAGAATTTAAAAGAATATTCCCATTTAAAGTTGAAATGGAAAATCAATTGAAATGTAATGATGCATCAAGAAGTTTAGTTGCAAATTATATAAAAAATAAAGCAAAAAATGAAAATCTTTTAGATATGGATCAAGAATCAATAGAAGAAATTTTTAAATATTTATCTAGAATTATAGGGGATAGAAATAAGATTTCTGTGGATAATTACTATATTGATAGAATATTATATCTAGCTAATGATAAAGCAAATAGTGAGGGGAGATTCTCTGTAATTAGAGATGATGTTATTAGTAGCTATCATTGTGATGATAAAGATATTAAAGAAGAGATGCTAGAAAGTTATAAGAATAATAAAATATTAATAGCTATTAAAGGTGAAAAGGTTGGATCTATTAATGGATTAGCGGTTATTGGCACAAGTTTATTTAGCTTGGGAAGACCTATGAGAATAACTTGTTTAGCATTTCAAGGCAGTGGTAGAATAATTGATGTTCATAATGAATGCAAATTAAGTGGAAATATTCATGAAAAATCTATTGTAATTTTAAGAGGTTTAATAAATACTTTATTGAGTCCTTATGAAAGCTTACCAGTAGATTTTCAGTTGAGTTTTGAACAAACGTATTCACTAGTTGAAGGTGATAGTGCTTCTGTTGCAGAAATAATATGCATGCTTTCAGCCATTAGTAAAAGACCGATAAAACAAAATATTGCAGTAACAGGATCAATAAATCAATTTGGAGAAGTACAGCCAATAGGAATGGTTAATGAAAAGATTGAAGGCTTTTATACTGTATGTAAGACTATAGATAATATTAGTGGCAAAGGTGTATTGATTCCTAGTATGAATAAAGATGAACTAATCTTAGAAAAAGAAGTGGAAGAGAGTATTAGTAATGGTGATTTTCATATTTATACAATGGATGTCCTTGAAGATGCAATAGAAGTTCTTATACTAAATGAAGGTGAAACTGTTAAGACATTTTTTAAGATTATAGAAGAAGAGATAGCCAAATATAAACCAAGTAAAAAGAAGAAGTAAAAAAATAAGTACTAAGTTAAAAAAATAAGCTTAGTACTTATTTTTTCGTTATGTTTTAGCAAAGCACTTTAGCTCTTAACTATAATCTTTACACTTTTGATTAAAATGTCATTGAGATATTTCATTTTTATTATATAAAATTGAATAAATAGAATAAAATGTAATAAAACAAATTGACGGTGCATAAAATAGTATGTTAAAATATGGTAAAGAAAACTAAGGAGGTGAATTACTCTAAGAAAAATTTTAGAGTATTTTTATATGGATTTAAAATTTGATAAGTATGATGAAATTTTAATAGTCACTATGATTGGGGAGTTAGATCATCATAGTGCAGAAGAAGTTAGAGTTAGAATTGACGATAGAATCGATAGAGATAATATACAAAAATTAATTTTAAACTTTTCTGGAGTGAGTTTTATGGACAGTTCTGGAATTGGAGTAGTTGTTGCAAGAAATAAAAAACTTAATAGTAAAGGTGGCGCTCTCTGTATTTGCAATATAAAGGAAAGCGTAAATAAAGTATTTGAATTAACAGGATTATATAAAATAATTAAACATTATGAAACTGTAGATGAGGCAGTAAGATGCATTTAAGATGGAGGGATTTATTGTGTATGAAAATAAAATGAATTTGGAGTTTGTAAGTAAATCTCAAAATGAAGCTTTTGCAAGAGTAGCTGTAGCTGCATTTATCGCTCAATTAGATCCAACTATAGATGAGATAAGTGATGTGAAAACAGCAGTATCAGAAGCAGTAACTAATTCTATAATACACGGATATGAAAATAAGGAAAATGGAATTATTAAAATTGAAGTTGAAATTCGTGATGGAGAAGTTACCATTGAGATTACGGATCATGGAAAAGGTATTGAAGATATACCGAAAGTGATGGAGCCATTATATACATCACGTCCTGATTTGGAAAGATCAGGAATGGGTTTTACTGTTATGGAAACATTTATGGATGGGTTATTAGTTGAAAGTGAAAAGGAAAAGGGTACAAGGGTTAGAATGAAGAAAAAATTTAACATATTAAGTTAGGGGAAAAATATGGGAACAGAGAATTTTAATAGAGAGGAATATAATTATAATGATAATTCACAATTATTACCTTTAGCTAAAGACGGTGATTCTGAAGCTATGAATAGATTAATAGAGATGAATTTACCACTAGTAGCTTCTATAAGTAAGAAATTTTTAAATAGAGGATATGACTATGAGGACATATTTCAAATAGGATCTATTGGACTCGTAAAGGCCATAAATAATTTTGATTTAAGTTACAATGTTAAATTTTCAACTTATGCAGTACCTATGATCATTGGAGAGATAAAAAGATTTTTAAGAGACGATGGGATGATAAAAGTCAGTCGTAATGTGAAAAGCTTAGCAAAGCGTATACACTTTACAAAAGAAGAATTAACTAAAAAATTAAATCGTAGTCCTACTATAGATGAACTTGCAGAATATTCTGGAGTAGATAAAGAAGAAATAATATTTGCTATAGAATCAGCTAACAGTCTACAATATCTTTATGATACAATTCATCAAGATGATGGAGCACCTGTATTGCTTATAGATAAGTTAAGTGAAAAAGGTGAAGATGATATTGGAATGATAAATAAAATAGCACTAAAAGAGGCGTTAAGAAGTCTAGATGAAAAAGCCAGGCAGATTATAGTATTAAGATATTTTAAAGATAAGACACAAGTCCAAGTAGCTAAATTGCTTGGTATAAGTCAAGTTCAAGTATCAAGAATTGAAAAAAAGGTACTTTTAAAAATGCGAGAGAAATTAGAGGAATAGAAATTAAAATGGTGATTTTTATAAAAAATATAAAAAAACAGATGAGACAATCATCTGTTTTTTTATTTTCTTTAGGAAATTATATCAGTAATTTTGTTTTGAAAATTGTGTGGTTTAAAATTGAAATAAATTATATTTAAGGGATCTATATACAATAGTTTTAGGCGAATGATAATAAGGAACAAATTAACATAATTAAATTTTCTAAATTTACAAATAATACTTATGTATGGATATATAAAAATAAAAAAGAAAGGAGAATGCTACAAGTTTATATTTACAAGTAGCAAAGTGATAAATATTGAAAAAAAGAAATGAAAAAATCATAAGACAAAAATATGAAAAGATGGCTAAGCAAATTGAACCAAAGCCCAAAATACTTCAGGATTGTGCGAAAGCCTTCTTTGTTGGAGGAATAATTTGTACTATAGGACAATTTATAAATAATTATATAGCAACATTAGGTTTGCCAGAAGATGAAGTAAAAACAATTGTTTCTATAGCTATGATTTTCTTTGGTGCATTATTAACAGGTGTAGGGATATATGATAAGATAGCACAATTTGGAGGTGCAGGAACAGTAGTACCAATAACAGGCTTTTCAAATGCAATTGTATCTCCAGCTATAGAATTTAAAAAAGAAGGTTTTGTTTTTGGAGTAGCATCCAAAATGTTTACAATTGCAGGTCCAGTTCTTGTATATGGTATAGGAACGTCTGTAATTATAGGTATTGTGTATTATATAATGTCTATTTTTTAAAATAAAAAGTTATTATATAGATTTATAGTTATAAAAGTTGATAAAATCTAGATTTATGAGTAAATATTAGTTGAGAATTGAGAGTGGAAAGTGTAGAGTGAAGGAGAAAATTCTATATTGGAATTTAAAAAACATATATTTTGGAAAGTCTTTATGACTTTCTACCAAAACTTTTAACTCTAATCTCTCCACTCTCAACTAAAAAAGTGTGGAACAACCACTTTGTTTTTTATATTAATTAGATATTAAGATTAATTACTATAGTTTGTTAATTGAGGTAGGTGTAAATATGAAAATAGATAGTAAGAAAATAGGATCTCAAACAGTTAAATTAACAAATCCACCTAAAATAATTTCTGCTTACTCCATAGTAGGACCTAAAGAGGGTGAAGGACCTTTAAAGGAGTATTTTGATCAAATATTAAATGATGATACTTGTGGCAAAGATAGTTTTGAAAAAGCTGAAAGTGAAATGATGTTTACAGCTATAACAGAGGCTTTGTCAAGAGCTAATTTACAGGAATGTAATATAGATTATCTTTTTGCTGGAGATTTATTAAATCAAATAATATCTTCGAGCTTTGCAGCAAGAAAATTTGATATACCTTTTTTTGGATTATATGGAGCATGTTCTACTATGACAGAATCATTAAGTTTAGCATCTATAATAATGGACTCTGGATGTGCAGATCATGTAGTAGCTGCAACGTCATCTCATTTTAGTTCAGCTGAAAGACAATTTAGATTTCCTCTAGAATATGGATGCCAAAGATGTGCTACTTGTCAATGGACTGTAACAGGTTCAGGTGCACTAGTATTGGGGCATGAAGGAAAATTCCCAGAGGTAACTTATGTAACTACTGGAAAAGTAAAAGACTATGGTCAAAAAGATCCTAATAATATGGGAGCTGCAATGGCTCCAGCGGCTGTAGATACATTAGTAAGTCATTTTAATGATACAGGAAGAAAACCAGAATTTTACGATGTTATAGCAACAGGTGATTTAGGGAGTGTAGGAAAAGAGTTAGCAGACAAATTAATATCGGAATATGGTTTTGATATAAGATCTAATCATATTGATTGTGGAGAAGCAATTTTTAATAATGAACAACAAAAAACTGCTGCAGGAGGAAGTGGATGTGGATGTTCAGCAGTTGTATTTGCAGGAGAATTTTATAAAAAATTAATGAGAAAAGAAATAAAGAATGTACTCTTAGTATCTACAGGAGCTTTAATGAGTCCAACTTCATCTCTTCAAGGAGAGAGTATACCAGGTATAGCACATGCAGTTGCAATAGAAATGAAATAAGTTTTTGAAAGGAGAATACATATATGGATTATTTAAGTGCTTTTATAACTGGTGGAATTATATGTATAATAGCACAAATATTAATGGATACAACAAAGTTAACACCAGGTAGAATATTAGTTTTATTTGTTACAATTGGGGCAATATTAGGTGCTTTTGGAATATATGATAAAATTGTTGCGATAGGAGGTGCAGGAGCTACTGTGCCTTTACCTGGATTTGGAAATTTATTAGCTAAAGCTGCAATAAAAGAAGTAAAAGAAATAGGATTACTAGGAGCCTTTACTGGAGGTATTAAAGGTGCTGCTGGAGGGATAACTGCTGCTATTTTCTTTGGTTATTTAATGGCTCTAATATTCAACCCTAAAACAAAAGAGTAGATTTTTAACTTTATTTTTAATCTACTAACATTTATACTATAATTAATAAATAATAATCCAGTTTATAGGCTGGTTTATTATTTATTTAATTATTAGTTAGGTGGGGGGATTTTTTGGACAAATATTGTAAAAGTACATGGCTTCAAGTTGTTGAAATGTTAGACAGTAATATACAAAAAGGACTTAATAGTAGTGAGTGTGTAGTAAGAAAAGAAAAGTATGGAAGTAATAAGATAGAATTACCAAGTGGGAATAGAGTATCTAAGAATATACTAAGTATATTTAAACAAGTACATATATTAATATATTTAATACTTACAATTTTATTATTTGTATTGAATTTTAATAATTATAAATTTATTATATTAGGATTTTTAATTATAAATACTGCAGCACTTATGTTTTATAACATTAGAAAAGATAAGGAAATTGGCTTTTTAGAAAAGTTGAACTTTGCTACGGCTACTGTAGTAAGAGATGGTCTACAACAAATAATAAAAGCAGAAGATATATTAATAGGCGATATAGTAATTTTTAAAAAAGATTCCTTGATTCCTGCTGATATAAGAATAATAAAAGCTAACAATATAAAAGTAGATGAAAAAAATATTACTGGGGAGACATTTTTTAAAGAGAAATTCGAAAGTAAAATAAGCGGTGGAATAAATTCACTTAGTGAAATGAACAATATACTTTTTAAAGGTTCTGTAATAAAAGAAGGCAATGGGGAAGGTATAGTAATTTCAATAGGGAATTCTACTCAACTTGGAAGACTTTTAGCAATGCTTACATATGCAAGCAATAGAAAGAACACCCTATTAAACAAAACACAAAAACAATGGGGAAAGTATCTGTTGTATAGTTTCCTAATATTAATATGCGGAATGATAAGTATTAATTTAGTAAAACAAGACATAAGTGATTTATATACTGGATTTTTTATAATTGGATGTTTACCAGTTTTTTTAATTATAGCACTAGCTGTTAAATATATTTCTGAATTATTTTTAAAACAAGATATTAATATTATAAATTTTTCTACTTTTGATTTAATAAATAATATTAATATAATGTGTTTAGATAAAATTGGAGCAATAACTCAAGAAAAAATGATAGTAAAAAAAATATTTACTAATAATGAAATATCTTTATCTGAGAATGTCGAATATTCTAAGGATATAAATATTACGAGAATATTAGATATATCGTTATTATGTAATAATTCTATTTATAATGTTGAAAATAATAATGGTTCAGGTGACTTAGCTGAGATAGCATATTTAGAATATGCGTCTAAAAAGAAAGTATATAAATCAATTTTAGATAATCAAAATCTTAGAATTATTGAAATACCTATGGATTTTGATAAAAAAATGATAACAGTTTTGAATAGAATAAAAAGATGGTATAGAGCTAATTCACGTGGTAATTTAGATTCGGTATTAGAAAGATGTACTCATATTATGGTAGATGGAGTAGAGAAAGAACTTACTGATGAAGAAAAATCTAAAATAAAAGAAATTGATATAAAATTTTCAGCAGAAGGTTTAATAACGGAAGCCTTTGCATATAGAAATTTTAGTTATCAACCATCAACGGATGAAAATATAGAAAGTAATATGGTTTTTGTGGGTATTATTGCTTTAGAAAATCCACTTAAAGAAGATATTGAAGAAAGAGTTAATAAAATAAAGGATAATGGTATAATTCCAATTCTATTTACAGAAGAAAATAAAATCAGTGCTATCACAACAGCAAAAAAAGCACGACTTATATATAAAAATGAACAAGTTGTATCAGGAATAGAATTAAATACATTAAGTTCTAAAGAATTAAAAGATTTATTAAATAAAGTAAGAGTATTTTCCAGAATAAATCCTGAAATAAAGTCTCAAATAATAGCTCTATTTAATAAAGATGGATATAAAGTATCAGCAACAGGAGAAAATTTGGGGGATTTACCAAGTTTAAATTTATCTAATGTTGGTATAGCTAAAGGAGAACCTTCTTTATTAGTTAAGAAAATATCCGATGTTTATATAAAAGAAAATTATTTAGATGGATTTTTTAAGATAAAAGATTATGCAACAAAATTAAATCATAATATTAATAGAACATTTAAAGGTATTTATACATTGGTTTTAACACAAATAATAACTTTATTATTGTCTTCAATGGTTGGAATATCGGAATCATTAGATATTTTTAATATATTATTTATAAATATAATTTTAAGTGTACCACTTGCATTAATTTTATTATTGAAAGATGGAATGGATATAAGCAGGAAAGAAGTGATAGGTAGATCAATGTTATTAAGTGCAATAACATTAATATCAACATATATATTAAAAGATAATAGTAGATATTTAATTTCATTGTTAACAATGTCTTTAGGTGGAATTGTATTTATTGCATTTAATAGCAATATAAGCCTAAGGCACTCATCAATAGAAAGAAAATTAATGATAATATCTTTAGTTTTATCAATAGTATCATTAGGAGCAACATTTATGTTAAAACAAGTAGTTATAACAAATAACTGCATGATTATTTCAGCTATAATAGTAGTATTTTTACTTGTGTTTGAAATTTTATTTAAAAAGTGGCAAAACTCATTGATGAGGTGAGCTATTTGAACACAAAAAGAATTGAAGAAATAGCCAATCCAATAGTATATATTTTTATAACGCTAATATTGAGTTCAATTACTTTTGGATTGTTTTCTGATTTTAAGAAGCTTACAATTTTTATTGTTGGCTTTTTTTTAATATGTGTTTTTTATTATTGTGGAATTAACTTTATATTTATAATTAGCTTAATTTTTGCAATTGGATTATTTATTAATTTTTCTTATTACAATATTAATTCCAATGTAGATGCACAAGTAAGAATATTAAAGAATAATTCATATGAAACAATAGGATGTTATAATGGTAAAAAAATTATAATAGAAAATTTAAAAGATGAGTTAACTCAAGGCGATAAATTTAATGTAAAAGGAACATTAAAAGATAACGATATTAAACAAAAGGGGATAGTGGGAACTCTTTTTATAAATAATTTACAAAAAAGCGATGATGATTTTATAAGTAAACTGTATAATATTAAAAATAAAGTATATCAAATGCTAGAAGAAAATATTGGCAAAAGAAAGGCAGGACTTATTTCATCTATTGCATTTGGTTATTCAGAGTGTTTGGATGATGAAGATAAGGAGTATATGAAAAGCTTTGGAATAATACATGCAATTAGTGTTTCAGGATTACATGTTGCTATAGTATATAGTGTTCTAAAAAGATTTTTAGGCATTAAGCTAGGTTTGATATTTACTATAATATATGTTTTATTTACTGGCAGTAATTATTCAAGTATTAGAGCATTTTTAATGCTGAGCACATTGGAATTAAGTCACTTATTGAAACGAAATAATAATTCTATCTCAGCATTAAGCATATCTGGAATAGTACTCTTACTTATGAGACCTTATGCTGTTTTTGAAGTCTCATTTCATTTATCATATTTGGCAACACTAGGAATAATTTTGTATAATAAGAAACTTAATTATAAGTTTTATAAATTGCCTAAGGTGTTAAGAAATACTTTAAGTATTAGTTTATCAGCTGAAATTTTTACTTTTCCATATTTAGTTTTAGTGTTCAAAGATTTTTCTATCAATTTTATATTGGGAAATTTATTTTTAATGCCGTTTATTAATTTAATAGTTATATGTGGCAATATTTTACCAGTTACATATGTTATACCTAGCTTATTTGATTTTTGTAGTTATATTAATTTAGTTATATTGAAATGGTTTGACTGGACATTAGATAAATTAGAGTATTATTCATTACCTATAATCAATGGTAATGAATATATAGCTATATTTTATATGAGCATTTTAATAAGTTTATATTTTGTAAAAAATAATCAATATAAATTTATTTATTTACCTATTTTATTTATAGTAGCAATAACCATTGAACTATATAGTCCGTTACCTAAAATACAATATTATAATGAAGGTTCTTTTTTAATTACTTATAAAGGTGATAGAGTACTTGTAACAAATAAAAATAATATAGATATAAAAAAATTAAAAAATATGACTTTTGCTACAAAAACATATAGAGAAAATGGAATTATAAATATAGGTGATAAAGCTAAAATAAAAAAATATAAAAATAATTGTGTATTAAAGGTTGATGATAAAAATTATATTCTTAAAACTAATAATACAAAAGTTAATTCTAAGGATTATGATATAATAAATTTTAGCGATAATAATATAAATAAAATTATATTATTTAAAGGTAAAGTGCTATTTTAGATGTGAAGTATAGGAAGGCGGATTTTACTTTGATTAATTATGAAGTTTTTGAAAGAGAAATTGAAAAAGGAAATATAAAAAATTCATATATATTTTGTGGATTAGATGAAGAGCTTATAAAGGATTCTATAAACTCAATACTTAATAAGACTATAGGAAATGATAAAGATAATCTTAATTTAATAAGAATAGATGGTATGAAAACAAATTATGATGAAATTATGAATGCATGTGAAACTTTTCCAATGATGAGTGATAAAAAAGTTGTCATTGTATACAGAGCTAATTTTTTGAAAGATAAAAGTGATGAAGCATCCAATAAGACTTATAAAAGTATGTTGAAATATGCTTCTGACATGCCACCGTATACTATTTTAATAATGTATTATTTATTTAATGATAAAAGGGAAAAACCTAATAAGAATAAAAAGTTAAATTCATTAGATAAATTAATACCAGTTGTACATTGTGATAAATTAAGAAGAGACTCTTATATTAAGAAAATAAATGATTTATTTAAAATAAATAAAAAGAATATAGGGAAAATAGAACTTATATATTTTGCAGAAAAAGTGCAAAATAATTTTGACATAATAAAAAGAGAAATTGATAAATTGATTTCATATACAGATGGAAGAGAAATAACTAAAAAAGATATTGATATGTTAATATCATCATCTGGAGAAGATGATGTATTTGATTTAGTTGAATTAATAGCACAAAGAAAAATAGAGCGTGCAATGGATGTAATGAAGGAAATTTTATATAAATCAGATCAACATATGTTAATAATAAGTAATATTCAAAGACATTTTATCAAACTTTATGATATAAAAACTGGATTAAGACAAGGGAAAAAGATAAATAATTTCATGACAGAATTAAGATTACCACAGTTTGTTTGTGAAAAATTAGTTGCACAAAGTAGTAAATTTACAGAAAAACAATTAAGTGAACTTGTTAAATTGTGTGTTAATACAGAAAATAATTTAAAATCTAGTGGACTAGATAAGACTATGGAAATGGAATTGTTACTTATTAATACTTTAACAGTAAAAAGATAAGAAAATAAATAACCCACCAAAAATGGTGGGTTTATTAGATTACGCCATAGCGTTTAATTTCGCAGCTAATCTAGATTTCTTTCTTGCAGCCATGTTTTTGTGAACAACACCTTTTGAAGCAGCCACATCTAAAGACTTAGTTACTGCTACGAAAGCAGTTTTAGCTTCTTCAACATTGTTACCAGCTACAGCAGCTTCAAACTTTTTAATTACAGTTTTTAACGCTGATTTAATCATTCTATTGTTTAAAGTTTTAGTTTCAGTAACTTTAATTCTCTTTTTTGCTGATTTTATGTTTGCCATTCTTGATTCACCCCCTTAAAGTTTTATAGGGCCTAAGCAGTTTTCGGGGAAATCTGCTCAACGTTTAATTTCAACAAACCTTATTATAACATTGAAAGTTATGTAATACAAGTATTAAATTTAAACATATAGGAAAAATAATAGTATTAAGCATTTATCTGATTGCTACCATTAACAATAATCTTATTTTGTAATATATGAGATAATCAATGGGTTGCATGTGGATAAGTTCTTCTAAGATTCAGATAGAGAAAGGCGATTTTTATAAGAAAAATCTAGCTAAAAATAAGAATAACTTGATATATGGAGGTAAGGTAACAATGGATATTAGAACAGATTTGGCAATTGAATCAAGGGAAATGTATATAAAAAAACATAATAGAGAAATTGATGGAGTTATTGCAGAAGAAGAAAAAGAGGGGGATATAAAATTTACTACAGTAAAGATAGAAAATGAAGATGGAGCTAAAAAAATGGGTAAACCTGTAGGAAATTATATAACAATGGATATTCCAGAATTTACAGTTTATGATGGTGGAATAATGGATGATGTTTCTAAGGTTTTAGGAAAAATATTAAAAAGACTTATTAATTTAGAGGAAAAGCAAACAGCACTAGTAGTTGGTCTTGGAAATTGGCAAGTAACACCAGATGCTTTAGGACCTAAAGTTGCAGAAAAAATAATGGTAACTAGACATTTGCAAGTTGTTATGCCTGAGGCTATTGATGATTCCGTAAGGCCTGTATGTGCTATAGCACCAGGTGTATTAGGTATAACAGGCATTGAAACCGGAGAAATTATAAAATCTTTAGTTGATAAAGTTAAACCTGATGTGGTAGTTTGCATAGATGCATTAGCTTCAAGACGTATAGAAAGAGTTAACAGAACAATTCAAATTTCAGATACGGGAATATCTCCAGGTGCAGGTGTTGGAAATAACCGAAAAGAAATAAGTGAAAAAACTTTAGGTGTAAAAGTAATTGCAGTAGGTGTACCAACAGTTGTTGATGCAGCTACAATTGCTAGTGACTCAATAGATTTAGTTATAGATGAATTAATAAGCAAATCTTCATCAGGAAAAGAATTTTATAATATGTTAAAAGATATTGATAAATCAGAAAAGAAACTTCTTATAAAAGAGGTTTTATCTGCTAATGTTGGTGAATTAATAGTAGCACCAAAAGAGGTAGATATGATTATTGAGGCATTATCTAAAATTATATCTAATGGTGTAAATATGGCGCTTCAACCTGATATGGAAATGGAAGATATAAATAAGTTTTTAAATTAAAAGTGGCTTAGCCACTTTTTGTTTTTATAAAATTAATAATTTTATAAATAAAGATAATAATTATGTAAATTTATTAATATAAATATAAAAGAAGCAAGGGGGGGTTAACTTGTATAAACTTACATTAGGAAGAAAAAATTTTAAACAACAGAATGCAAGAACTAAGTTTCTTTCCAGAATTAACAGTGGACTAATATTATTAATTATTATAGTGTTTATATTTTTTCTAAGGGTTGGCAGTGTATTGAAGCAATGTAATGAGAGAGGTGGATATGCATATGTTCAATTATTAAACTTAGGTATGCCAATAGTAAAAGAACAAGTTTATAATGAAGAAAGTTATGCGGAAAATAACTTATCTTTAAAAAATGTTTTATTAAAATCAGTTGGTTTGGACGGGTTAACATATGAGAATATATTAAAAAGCGAAGTTGGCTTTTTTAATAATATAGATAGAAATGATGAGTCTACATTAACATTTAATCAATTTAGCGTAAATGAAGACAGTATATTAAAATTTTCATCAAATGAAAAATCATTAAATAGTAAGATTTATGATGCATCCTTAAAAAAGGAACTAAATGTATCTAAACCTGAAATTTTAATTTATCATACACATACAACTGAAAATTATGCAGAGGCTCCTGCTGATACTACTGATGAAAATGCAAATGTAGTTGGCGTTGGAGATGTATTAGCAAAAGAATTAGAAGAGAACTATGGAATTTCAGTAATACATGATAAAACAAATCATAGCGTTTCATATAATGATAGTTATTCAAGATCAAGTGAAACGGTAGATAAGTATCTAAAAAAATATGGTGATTTTAAAATTATATTAGATTTGCATAGAGATTCTGTGCCTGACAAAGGTGCTATGACTACAAAAGTTGAAGGGACAGAAGCTGCTAAAATTATGTTTGTAAATGCTAAAAATAGTACAAGGTATGATAAAAATAAAGCGTTAACAGAACAAGTATTTAAAAAGACAGAAGAACTATTTCCAGGATTAACAAGAAAAATATTAACTTATAATAGAGGAAAAAATGCATTTAATCAAAGTAAAAGTGATGGAAGCTTACTTTTTGAAATGGGATCTAATGTAAATTCAATTGAAGAAGCAAAAGTTACAGCAAGATGCATGGCAAGGGTTATTGCTGAAATATTAAATAAATAGGGATTAATGAATAATATTAATGGAATAAGACCATTATTTAGATAAATATATCTAAAGGTGGTCTTTTAAAATGAGAGAAAAAAAACACGGGATATTTAGAAGAATGTTACCAGTAATTATGCTGATCTTAATTGTATTAGGTGGACTTATAAAGGTGAATATCATTAATACAAAATCATTATCTCCACTTGGAAATACAAAGCAAAATTACGAATTAGTTAGTGAAGAGTTTGGAGAAGACTTTTCAAATTTTATAAAAGATAATTCAACAATTAAAATTTATAAAGAACAAGATAAACAATTGTTGATCAGAATAGGTAATAAGGACTTAAGAATTAATGAAGAATCTATTTTTACACAGAAGTTAAAAAATTTATATAACAAAATTAGTATTAATTTTACTGGTTTAAAAGAAAATGCGTATAATTTTACTCATAAATCTAAAGAATAATATTTAGATAAAAGGGTTTGAAAAAGTTTTATATAGAAATATTAAATACATGTATGATATAATTTAGGCACTTGAAAAAAATAAAAGGTTTTATTTAAATACAATGGGGGTGACTAAACTGCCTTATTAAGGTAGTTATATATATGAGTGAAAGACAAAAATATATACGAAATTTTTCAATAGTAGCACATATCGATCACGGTAAGTCAACACTTGCAGATAGATTGTTAGAAACAACAGGAACATTAACTAAGAGAGAAATGGAAGAACAAATCTTAGATAATATGGAGATTGAAAGAGAAAGAGGCATAACAATAAAGTCTCAAGCAGCTAGATTAGTCTATAGGAGAGAGAATGGAGAAGAGTATATATTTAATCTTATAGATACTCCAGGACATGTGGATTTTACATATGAAGTCTCTAGAAGTCTAGCAGCATGTGAAGGTGCTTTATTAGTAGTTGATGCAACTCAAGGGATTCAAGCTCAAACTTTAGCAAATTGCTATTTAGCTTTAGATAATGACTTAGAAATTTCACCAGTTATAAATAAAATTGATTTACCTTCAGCTAGACCAGAAGAAGTAAAACAAGAAATTGAAGATGTAATAGGAATAGATGCAGGAAGTGCACCTATGATTTCAGCAAAAACAGGTTTAAATATAGAACAGGTTTTAGAAAGTATAGTTGAAACTTTACCTCCACCTGATGGAGATGAAGAAGCACCTTTAAAGGCTTTGATTTTTGATTCTTATTATGATAGTTATAAGGGTGTTGTATCTATTGTAAGAGTACTTGATGGTAAAGTAAAACCAGGTGATAAAATAAAACTTATGGCAACTAACAAAGTTTATGATGTAACTGAAGTAGGTGTGTTTATTCCAAGCGCGCTTGCAGTTCCAGAATTAAGCGCAGGAGACGTTGGTTACATAACAGCATCAATAAAGAATGTTAGAGATGCAAGAGTTGGTGATACTATAACAGAAGCTAGTAGACCAACAGGAAAGGCATTACCAGGATATAAACCAGCAATACCTATGGTTTATTCAGGAATATATCCAGTAGATGGAGCAAAGTACGATGAATTAAAAGAAGCATTAGAAAAATTACAAATAAATGATGCAGCATTAAACTTTGAACCTGAAACATCTATCGCATTAGGTTTTGGTTTCAGATGTGGATTCCTAGGATTATTGCATATGGAAATAATTCAAGAAAGAGTTGAAAGAGAATTTAATTTAGATATAATTACTACAGCACCATCAGTTATATATAAGGTTACTAAGACAAATGGTGAAGTATTGGATATTACTAATCCAACTAATTTACCACCAATGACAGAAATAGATTTTATGGAAGAACCAGTGGTAAAAGCATCTATAATTACACCAACTGATTATGTTGGAGCTGTTATGGAATTATGTCAAGAACGTCGTGGAATTTATATAGACATGCAATATATAGAAGAAACAAGAGCAGTAATAACTTATGATATGCCGCTAAATGAAATAGTTTATGACTTTTTCGATACATTAAAATCTAGAACTAGAGGATACGCATCTTTAGACTATGAATTTAAAGGATACAAGACAACTAAGTTAGTTAAGCTTGATATTTTATTAAATGGAGATGTAGTTGATGCATTATCAATGATAGTTCCAGATGAAAGAGCTTATAGCAAAGGAAGAGGCATAGCTGAGAAGTTAAAAGAAATAATTCCAAGACAAATGTTTGAAGTTCCAATTCAAGCTGCAATTGGCTCAAAAATTATAGCAAGAGAAACAGTAAAAGCTATGAGAAAAGATGTATTGGCTAAATGTTATGGTGGAGATATTTCAAGAAAGAAGAAATTACTTGAAAAGCAAAAAGAAGGTAAGAAGAGAATGAGACAGGTTGGTTCTGTTGAAGTACCACAAGAAGCATTTATGGCAGTATTAAAAGTAGATTAAAAATATAATAAAAATTAAACATAAGAAAAAAAGCTGACAAATTTGTCAGCTTTTTTCATCTAAAAGTATTAAAAAGCATTAATTAGGAGGAGAAAAGATGAAAGAACTATTTTTAAAAGAAATATCTTTATATATACATATTCCGTTTTGTAAGCAAAAATGCTTATATTGTGATTTTCCCTCATATTCAGGAAAAGAAAAATTTATTAGTGAGTATGTAAATGCACTTAATAAGGAGATTAGAACTAAATCTAGCAATTATAAAATTAAAAGTATATTTATTGGAGGTGGTACACCCTCTTATTTAAATGAAATAGAATTAGAGAAGCTTTTAAAATGCATTAATACTTTAAGATTAGAAGAAAATTTAGAATTTACTATGGAATGTAATCCAGGTAGTTTAAGTGAAGATAAGCTAAAAATTATGAAAAAATATAATGTAAATAGAATAAGTATGGGACTTCAATCTACAAAATCATCTCTTTTAAAAGAAATCGGGAGAATTCATACTCTTGAAGAATTTGAAAATAATTATTTATTGGCAAGAAAAGTAGGATTTACAAATATAAATATAGACTTAATGTTTGGATTGCCAAATCAAAGTGTAGAAGATTGGAGAAGAACATTAGAGAAAATAATAGAATTTAATCCAGAACACATATCTGCATATAGTCTAATAATTGAAGAGGGAACTTGTTTTTATAATTTATATAATAAAGATAAATTAAATTTACCATCTGAAGAAGAAGAAAGAGAAATGTATTTGCTCACAAAAGAATTTTTGAAAGATAATGGATATAATCAATATGAGATTTCTAATTTTGCAAAAGATGAAAAAGAATGTTACCATAATACAGTTTATTGGAAATTAAATGAATATTTAGGACTAGGAGCTTCAGCAAGTTCTTATATTGATGGGAAAAGAATAAAAAACATAGATGATATAGAACTTTATATTAAAAATATAAATAATAATAAAAATGTTGAAAATGAAATCTATAAAAATAATATAAATGATAACATGGAAGAATTCATGTTTATGGGGCTTAGAATGATTAGCGGAATAGAAGAAAGCGAATTTAAAGAGAGGTTTAAAAAAGATATAGACGAGGTATATGGAACCATAATTGATAAAAATATTAAACAAGAATTATTAGTTCGTAATGGGGGTAGAATATATTTGACATCTCGTGGAATAGAAGTATCAAATAGTGTTATGAGTGATTTTATAATATAACTTTTATAGTAAATTAGAGTAAAAATGAGAAAAATGGAGAAAAGTCAATAAAAAATCAAATAAAAGAAGTGAAGATCTTTATATTAAATATAAATAGAATTGACAAAAAACATGATAAATACTATATTAAAAACATAGTCATTAGCACTCGAACATAGTGAGTGCTAACAAAAGAGGTGAGATTATGACTATTGATGATAGAAAAATAAAAATACTTCAAGCTATTATCAATGATTATATTCATACTGGAGATCCAGTTGGCTCTAGAACTATTGCTAAAAAGTATAACTTAGGGGTAGGGTCTGCAACCATTAGAAATGAGATGGCAGATCTTGAAGATATGGGTTATTTAGAACAACCTCATGCTTCGTCAGGAAGAGTTCCATCTAGTAAGGGATATAGATTATATGTTGATAATTTGATGGAAAATCAATTGCTAACACCTGAAGAAAATTTGAGAATAAAGCAATATATTATAGATACGGCTATGTTAGAAGTAGATAAAATAGTTAGACAAACAAGTTCTTTATTATCAGAACTTACTAATTTAACTTGTGTAGTTCAAACTCCATCAGTAAATAAAAGTTTTATTAAATCACTTCAGTTGATGAAAGTAGATAGTACTACATTAGTATCAGTAATAATAACAGATGCTGGAGTAATGAAAAATCATATAATAAGAGTTAATTCAACGCCGACAATTGAGGAATTGAATAAGATAAATGCAGTTATTAATAGGAGACTGGTAAATCTTTGTATAGAACAAATAAATTTACAAGTTATCAATCAATTAAAAGAAGATTTACAAGGATACGATGAATTATTTAATGCTTTGTTAACTCCATTATATGAAACTCTAAAAAATGCAGCAGATTCACCTGATTTAATTATGGAGGGCACTACTAATATATTTAACTATCCAGAATACAACGATATTGAAAAAGCTAAGGAAATGTTATCTCTTCTTAATGATAAAGAGTCATTAAGAGATTTACTTAAAACAAATGAAGATATAACTATTAGAATAGGTGAAGAAAATTATAAGCCACAAGCTAAAGAATGTAGCATAATAGCTGCAGAATATTCTTTTGGAAATAGACCCATTGGAACCATTGGATTAATAGGTCCTAGAAGAATAGATTATTCTAAAGTAATAGCAATAATGGCTGAAATTGTAAAAGAATTAAACAATATGTTAAATAATCAGAATAAATAATTTTTATAATCAATAAGAGAAGAGGTGTAATTTCAGAAATGGAATATAATGGTGAAACTTTAAAAAATGAAGAAGTAGAAGAGATAATTGAAGATGTTATCGAAGAAAATGAAAAAAAAGAAGATAACATTGAAAATAATGATAAGGAAAATCTAAATGATGAAGCTTCTGAAGAATCTTTAAATGAAGAAGAGGATGAACTTAGCATGATGAAAAAGTATAAAGAAGAAAATGAAAAATTAAAGCAGGAAATGGAATCTTTAAATGATAGAGTATTAAGAATTACTGCTGAATATGACAACTACAGAAAAAGAACAACTAAAGAAAAACAAGGAATATACTCAGATGCATGTGTAGATGTATTAAAAGAATTAGTTCCTGTTTTAGATAATCTTGAAAGAGCAGTTGCTGCAGAAGGAAGTCTTGAAGACCTAAAAAAAGGTGTAGAGATGACAATAAAATCTTGCCAAGGTTCTTTTGAAAAACTAGGAGTTGAAGAAATAGATGCATCAGCAGATTTTGATCCAAATCTTCATCAAGCAGTAATGCATATAGAAGATGAGAATATGGGAAAAAATCAAATTGCAGAAGTTTTCTTAAAAGGATATAAAAAAGAAGATAAAGTAATTAGATATACAGTTGTTAAAGTAGCTAACTAATTAACTAGCCTATGAAAAGAGGCTAATATTTAAATAAAATATACAAATAAATTAAACCAAATTTAGGAGGAATATATTATGGGAAAAATAATAGGAATTGACTTAGGTACAACTAATTCATGTGTTGCAGTTATGGAAGGTGGAGAACCTGTTGTTATAACAAATTCAGAAGGAGCAAGAACTACTCCATCAGTAGTATCTTTCCAAGCTGGCGGAGAAAGACTAGTAGGTCAAGTAGCTAAAAGACAAGCGATAACAAATCCAGACAAAACTATTATCTCAATAAAGAGACATATGGGAACTTCTTATAAAGTTGATATAGATGGTAAGAACTATTCACCACAAGAAATTTCAGCTATGGTACTTCAAAAAATAAAAGCTGATGCTGAAAGCTATTTAGGTGAAAGTGTAACTCAAGCGGTTATTACAGTACCAGCTTACTTTAATGATAGTGAAAGACAAGCAACAAAAGATGCAGGTAAAATTGCTGGTTTAGAAGTATTAAGAATAATCAATGAACCAACAGCAGCAGCTTTAGCTTATGGATTAGATAAAATGGATTCAAATCATAAAATATTAGTTTATGATTTAGGTGGTGGTACTTTTGATGTATCTATCTTAGAATTAGGAGATGGAGTATTTGAAGTATTATCTACTAATGGTGATACAAAACTTGGTGGAGATGACTTCGACCAAAAAGTTATGGATTATATAGCAGAAACATTTAAGGCAGAAAATGGAATTGATTTAAGACAAGATAAAATGGCTCTTCAAAGATTAAAAGAAGCAGCAGAAAAAGCAAAGATTGAATTATCTTCATCAATGCAAACAAATATCAATTTACCATTTATAACAGCTGATGCAACAGGTCCAAAACATATAGACCTAAACTTAACAAGAGCTAAATTCAATGAAATTACTAATGACTTAGTTCAAAGAAGTATTGAACCTATGAAAAAAGCATTAAGTGATGCTGCAATTTCTATAGATGAAATTGAAAAAATAATCTTAGTTGGTGGATCAACAAGAATACCTGCTGTTGTAGAAGCAGTTAAAAACTTTACAGGAAAAGATCCATCAAAGGGAGTTAATCCGGATGAATGTGTAGCAGTAGGAGCTGCAGTTCAAGCAGGAGTATTAACAGGAGAAGTTAAAGATGTATTATTATTAGATGTTACACCATTAACTTTAGGAATAGAAACAGCTGGTGGAATAGCAACTCCATTAATTGAAAGAAATACAACTATTCCAACTAAAAAGAGTCAAATATTCTCAACTGCAGCAGATAGTCAAACATCAGTTGAAATAAATGTAGTTCAAGGTGAAAGACAAATGGCTATGGATAATAAATCATTAGGAAGATTTACTTTATCAGGAATAGCTCCAGCACCAAGAGGAATTCCTCAAATTGAAGTTACTTTTGATATTGATGCTAATGGTATTGTTAAAGTATCAGCATTAGATAAAGGAACAGGAAAAGAAGCTAATATAACTATTACTGCATCTACTAACTTAAATGATGAAGAAATAGATAAAGCTGTAAAAGAAGCAGAAAAATTTGCAGAAGAAGATAAGAAGAGAAAAGAAAAGGTAGAAACTTTAAATAATGCAGATCAATTAATCTATCAAACAGAAAAAGCCTTAACTGAACTTGGAGATAAAGTATCAGCAGAAGACAAAGCTAAAGTTACTGAAAAATTAGAAGCTCTTAAAGCTATAAAAGATGGAGAAGATTTAGAAGCTATAAAGAAAGCTACAGAAGAATTAACTCAAGAATTCTATGCTGTATCTTCTAAAGTTTATGCAGCAGCAGGTGGAGATCCATCTCAAGCTGGTGGATTTGATCCAAATGCAGCAGGTGGAGCAGAGCAAGCACCACATGATGACAATGTTGTAGATGCTGATTTTAAAGTAGATGATGATAAATAATTTTACTATATTCTAGTTATCTAATATAATAATTCAGAGGGAAGGCAATGCTCGTCTTCCCTCTTTAAGGTAGAAAACAAAACTAGGTGGTGAACATTAATAAATGGCAAACAAAGATTATTATGAAGTTCTTGGACTTCAAAAAGGTGCAAGTGATGATGAAATAAAAAAGGCTTTTAGAAAATTAGCTATTAAGTATCATCCCGATAAGAATAAGGGAAATGCAGAAGCAGAAGAAAAATTTAAAGAGATAAATGAAGCGTACCAAGTGCTTTCTGATCCTGAAAAAAAATCTAATTATGATCAGTTTGGAACAGCTGATTTTAATGGCGGTGGATTTGGATCAGGCGGCTTTGGTGGCTTTGATATGGGCGGCTTTGGAGATATTTTTGATATGTTTACTGGCGGTTCAAGTACACGTAGAAGAAATGGACCAGTTAGAGGAAATGACATTGAATATACATTAACATTAACTTTTGAAGAAGCTGTTTTTGGAGTTGAAAAGGAAATTACAGTTAATAGAAGCGAAAGTTGTGAACACTGTAATGGTTCAGGTGCTGAACCTGGAACTTCTAAGAAGACTTGTCCAACTTGTGGCGGCTCAGGTCAAGTAAGAGTACAAAGACAAACTCCACTTGGAAGTTTTGTATCAACATCAACTTGTGATAGATGTAGTGGTACAGGAAATATAATTGAAAAACCTTGTACACATTGTAGAGGAAATGGAAATGTTAGAAAGACAAGAAAGATAAACGTAAATATTCCTGCGGGAGTTGATACTGGAAATGTTATGCCTCTTAGAGGACAAGGTGAACATGGCTTAAGAGGGGGAAGTCCTGGAGATTTATACATTAGAATAAATGTAGCTCAATCAAAGGAATTCACAAGAAAAGGAAATGATATTTATATAGATACTCACATATCAATGGCTAAAGCAGCTCTTGGTACAGAGATTACAGTTAAAACAGTAGAAGGAAATGTGAAATATACTATTCCTGAAGGAACACAATCAGGAACACTATTTAGATTAAAAGGAAAAGGTGTTGCTAGAGTTAATTCTACTGGAAAAGGTGATCAATATGTAAGAGTTATTGTTGATATACCAAAAGGATTAAATCAAAAGCAAAAAGAAGCGTTATATACGTTTATGGAAGCTTGCGGTGAAGAAATGAATGAAAATACTCATAATTCTAAGAAAACATTTTTCGGAAGAAAAAAATAATTTTTAAATAAAAAATCGTTTCAAATTTTAATATAATTTGAAACGATTTTTTTGCATAATAAAGTGAAATATATATAAAGATAATACTGTAAGATAAGCACCATTTTAATTTTAGGGATATTTTAAAGATGGGTTATATTGTAATATAAAGCTAGTGAGTAGAGGAATTTATAAATGTTTGTTTATTGTTAATCTTAAAGCAAAGGTAGGTAGGTTTTAATGGATAGGTTGAAAAAAATTTTGTTAGATGAAATAGAAGATTTCAGAAAAATAGGTCATGATTTTTGTGAAGGTAAAATGTCGGCAATGGATTTTAAGAAAATATCTGGTGGCATGGGAACATATGCTCATCGTGGTGGTGAAAAATTTATGGTGCGTCTTAGAATACCATCAGGAATAACACATGTAGATGAATTAAAATTTATATATGATATGGCTAAAAAGTATAATTTAGAAAAGATACATTTAACTACAAGGCAAGCTGTTCAATTTCATGATATATCTATAGATGATGCATGTGAAATAATGAAAGAAGGATTAGAACATAATATATATACTAGAGGAGCAGGTGGAAATTATCCAAGAAATGTTGCAATGTCTCCACTAGCAGGTGTAGATAGATATGAAGCTTTTGATGTTACACCTTATGCATTAGCAGTAAATAATCATTTTTTAAGAAAAATAAATACATATAATCTTCCTAGAAAAATTAAAGTTTCATTTTCAAGCAGTAATATGGATTGTGGACATTCTACTGTTACAGATTTAGGGTTTTTAGCAGTTGTAGAAAATGGTAAAAAGTATTTTAAGGTATACATAGGCGGAGGGTTAGGAAAAAATCCAAAGTTAGGAATTGTGTGTGATGAACTTATAGATCCTAGTGACGTCTTATATCATGTTGAAGCTATGACAAATCTATTTATGGAAGAAGGTGACTATGAGAATAAAAACAAAGCACGTATAAGATATATATTAGATAAAATGGGACCAGAAGAATTTTTAAATTGCTATAAAAAACACTTGAAAGAATTAAGGGACAAAGAAGATTTGACTTTGCATTTACATGTATCAGAGTGCAACAAAGAAGGTATAGAAATTGATTTAGAACATAATAGATTGTATGAGCAAAAGCAAAAGGGATTGTATAGTGTATACTTTCATCCAATAGGAGGTCAATTATATCTTAAAGATTTAAAATTAATTATTGACGAAATTGAAAATACTAAAGATGTAGAAATAAGACTTACTATGACAGAAGGCATGTATATTAGAAATTTAAATGGAGAAGAAGCTAAAAGGCTTTTAGAAGCTACAAAAGATTTAGGTGGAGAAACTACATTAGAACAAAGTATATCTTGTATAGGAGTACCTACATGTCAAATAGGCATATTAAATAGCCAGGGTATATTAGATAATATACTAAAATATTTTAAAGAGAAAAATTATAGAAAAGATGTATTACCTAGAGTTCATATATCCGGCTGTGGAAATTCATGTGGTATTCATGAAGTTGCTTTGATTGGATTTACAGGAAAGAAGAAGAGAGTAAATGATGAAACTAAAGACGTATTTGAACTTCATATAAATGGATCTTTTGAAGAAGGCAATGCAAGACTTGGTAAAATATATGGAGACATTTTAACAGAAGATATTCCAGAATTTCTTTATGAATTAGCATTATTATTGGAAAAAGATAATGTTAATTTTCATGATTATCTAAAGGATCATGAAGAAGAATTTGAAGCATTAGTAAATAAATTTAAAAAATAAGTATAGATTAGCTATTTATTTCTTGATTTTTTTGGGAAATAAATAGCTTTTTATATTTTATAAAACCAATTAAATAGAAGTGTTTCAAATTTTATATAATTGCAATATATTTCGATATATGTATAATTATTATGAATGATAAAGTGAATTTTAATGCTAAAATAAGCAAAAGAATTCTTTTTTTATTAAGGAAATACATAGGTCTTATTGGTTTGATATTAAACTTATAAGGCATTAGATAAAAGATGGAGTGAATTAACAATGAGAATGAGAAAAAAGCCATGGGCAAGACCAGAACTTGAAAGTTGTAATTTTTTTATTGTAAATCCTAAAGAAAACAAAGGTAAGTGGAAGGAATCATTTAACAATGAAAATCCTATTTACTTAGAACTTGGATGCGGTAAAGGTGTGTTTGTAGCTGTACATGGTTCTGATAATGAAAATATTAATTATATTGCAATTGATATAAAAGACGAAGTGCTAGGTCTAGCTAAAAGAAATATAGAAAAAGCATATAACGAGAAAAATAAAGAATTAAATAATATTAAATTGATGGCTCAAGAGATTGGTCTTATTAATGAAATGTTAGATGAAAATGACAACATAAGTAGAATTTATATTAATTTTTGCAATCCTTGGCCTAAAAAGAAACATAAGAAGAGAAGACTAACTCATACAAGACAGTTAACTCAATATAGAAACTTTTTAAAAGAAAATGGAGAGATTTGGTTTAAGACAGATGATGATGAATTATTTGAAGAATCTCTTGAATATTTTAAAGAAGGTAAGTTTAGAATTGAATATATAACTTATGATTTACATACTAGTGGTTTTGAAGGAAATGTTGAAACTGAACATGAAAGAATGTTTACGGAACAAGGAATAAAAACTAAATTTTTAATAGCAATAAAAGAAGACTAAAAAATTAAAATAAGTGTAGGAGTGATTTAATATGAACGGAGTATGGATAGAAGTTAGAGTAATAACAAGTTGCGAAGCAATAGAACCTGTATCAGGAATATTTTATGGATTAAACAGCCAAGGGGTTGCCGTAGAAGACCCAAACGATTTATTAACAAGAGATCAAGGACCATTAACTTGGGATTTTGCAGACATAAACGTATTAGAGCATAAAGGTGAATTTGCAGTAGTTAAAGCTTATTTCTCTGGAGACGATAATTTAGAAGAAATAGTTTCAATTACAAAGGAAAAAATTAAAGAAATTCAAGACATGGGAATAGATATAGGAAAAGGTATAGTTGAATGTGACAAGATAAAAGAAGAAGATTGGGCAAACAACTGGAAGAAGTACTATAAACCATCAAATATTACAGACAGAATAGTTGTAAAACCTATGTGGGAAGAATATGCACCTAAAGATGAAGAGTTAGTCATTGAATTAGATCCAGGAATGGCATTTGGTACAGGAACACATGAAACTACAAGAATGTGTGTTAAAGCATTAGAAAAGTATGTGAAAAAAGATTCAACTGTTTTTGATGTTGGTTGTGGTTCTGGTATTTTAGCCATAGCTGCAGCAAAGCTTGGAGCAAAATTAGCTTTAGGAGTTGATTTAGATCCAGTAGCAGTTGAATCTGCTAAAGAAAATGTAGGATTAAATGATTTAGATAATATTGAAATATTAGAAGGAAATCTTCTTGATGTAATTGATGGTAAAGCTGATATAGTAGTTGCAAATATAATAGCAGAAATTATTTGTATATTAACAGATGATGTTAGTAAAGCTCTAAATAAAGGTGGATTATTTATTACTTCAGGAATAATACATGAAAGAGTAGACATGGTTACTTCAAAGCTTGATGAGTGTGGATTTGAGGTTATGGAAGTAAACAAAGATGGAGAATGGAATTGTATAGTTGCTAAATTAAAATAATGTTTTTTAACATTAATTAAAATAGAGCAAAGTAATGAAGCTAAAAATAATTTTGAATTTATTTAATGAAGGAGATTTTTATGCATAAGTTTTTTACTTCAGCATGCAATATCACAGAAAAAGAGGGAAAAATACTTGGTGATGATGTAAAACATATATATAAGGTTTTACGTTTAAATCAGGGTGAAAAAGTAGTTTTAAATAACTGTGAAGGTAAAGAATACTTAGGAGAAATTGAATCTGTTGGAAAACAAGAAGTAATAGTAAATATATTAGAAGAATTAAGTACTAATAATGAAAGTAGAGTAAATATAACTTTATTTCAAGGATTACCTAAAGGACAAAAGATGGATTTGATAGTTCAAAAAGGAACGGAACTTGGTATAAAAGAATTTGTGCCGATAATAACAGATAGAGTAGATGTTAAATTAAAGGGCGAATTTAAAAAGCTTGAAAGACTAAATAGAATTGCGTTAGAGGCAGCTAAGCAATCAAAAAGAAGTATTATACCAAATGTAAGAGAAGTTGTTGAGTTTGACGAAGCTTTAAATGAACTACAAAGATTAGATCTAATTTTAGTCCCTTATGAAAACGCAGAAAATTTTGGTTTCAAAAGTCTTGTAAAAGAACTAAGTGATAAAAATGTAGATTTAAATTCTATAAAAAATATAGGAGTTGTAATAGGACCAGAAGGTGGATTTGAAGAAAGTGAAATTGAAACTTTAAAACACAAAGGTGCCTATATAATAACTCTAGGCAATAGAATTTTACGTACAGAAACAGCAGGATTTGTAGCTACTTCTTTAATACAATATGAATTAGCAGATTTAGGAGGAAATGTTTAATGAAAGTTGCATTTGCCACATTAGGATGTAGAGTTAATCAATATGAAACTGAAGCGATGACAGAAAAGTTTATAAGAGAAGGTTATAGTGTTACTGACTTTGATGATTTTGCTGATGTTTATGTTATAAATACATGTACAGTTACAAACATGGGGGATAAAAAATCAAGACAAATAATAAGCAAGGCTAGAAGAACTAATAGTGATGCTATAATTGCAGTGGTTGGATGTTATTCTCAAATAGCTCCAGAAGAAGTTTCTAAAATTGAAGGTGTAGATGTTGTTTTAGGAACAAGAAATAAAGGTGATATAGTATATTTTGTTAATAAAGCTAGAGATGAAAAAGCAATACAAGTAAGTGTCAATGAAGTTCTTAGAAATAAAGAATTCGAAGAACTTAATATAGAAGAATATCAAGATAAAACTAGAGCATTTTTAAAAATACAAGATGGATGTAATAGATTTTGTACATTTTGTTTGATTCCATATGCAAGAGGTGCTACTTGTTCTAAAAATCCACAAAAAGTTATTGAAGAAGTAAAGAAATTAGCAGAGCATGGATTTAAGGAAGTTATCTTATCTGGTATACATACAGCTTCTTATGGAGTGGATCTAGGCTCAGACATTACGCTAATAAGCTTACTGGAAGACATAGAAAAGATAGACGGAATAGATAGAGTTAGAATTGGTTCTATAGAACCAGCATTTTTTACTGATGAAGTAATAAATAAAATAAAAAACATGAAAAAATTATGTCCTCATTTTCATTTATCACTTCAAAGTGGTTCTAATGATACTTTAAAGAGAATGAATAGAAGATATACTGCAGAAGAATATGCTAAAACAGTTCAAACACTAAGAGAGAATATTGAAGATGTATCAATTACAACTGATTTAATAGTAGGTTTCCCTGGTGAAACTGAAGAAGAGTTTAATGAGACATATGAATATTTAAAGAATTTAAAATTAACTAAAGTTCATTTATTTAAATATAGTCCTAGAAAGGGAACTAAAGCAGCAGAAATGCCAAATCAAATAGATGGAACTATTAAAGATAAAAGAAGTAAAATATTATCAGAGTTAAATAAAGAAAATGAAATAGAATTTATTAAGAAACTAGTTGGCAGAGATATGGGTGTTTTAATAGAAAGAGAATGTCCGCATAAAGCAGGAATGTTTGAAGGATATACAAAAAACTATGTAAAAGCTGAGATTTCTGATGCAAATGAAAAGATGATAGGCAAAATTATGAATTGCAATATAGAAGATTACGAAGATAATTATATTATTGGGAAAATAAAGTAAAGATTTGGTATAATAAATGTGTAAAAATAAGAAAATATAATTATATACAAAATTATAATTTCTAATAGGCTATGTTTTAAATATATATTTATATATGCAATAGATGAAGTGACATTGTGATTGGAATTTTAGAATTATGATAAGAGTTTTGATTATGCATATATCAATATTGTATTAGAACGGAACATTTTGATAATATTTTTTAGGAGGTGAATTTATGGTAGATTGTATATTTTGTAAAATTATAAAAGGTGATATTCCAAGCAAAAAGTTATACGAAGATGAGCTTGTATATGCATTTTATGATATAAATCCAGAAGCACCAGTTCATTTTTTAATTATTCCTAAAGAACATATAAAAAGTGCAAATGAATTAAATGAAAAAAATATTAATGTAGTTTCACACATCTTTAAAGTAATTAATAAACTAGTAGTAGAGCTTGGTATTGCTGAAAGTGGATATAGAATAGTGAACAATTGTGGAGAAGATGGTGGCCAAACGGTAAATCATATGCATTTTCACATTTTAGCTGGTAGAAACTTGCAATGGCCACCAGGTTAAAATTTACAATATAATTAGTCAGACATTTTATTCTAAGTTGTTGACATTAATCATTGTAATATTGTATAATATACCGTGTGTTATAAAGCCCATAGCTGAGTTAATTAATTTAAGCTAGCGGAGGGAGGGATAGTAAATGTCAGAAATTAAAGTTGGAGAAAACGAGACACTTGAAAGTGCTTTAAGAAGATTTAAAAAGAAGTGTGCTAGAGCTGGGGTTCTTTCAGAAGTAAGAAAGAGAGAACATTATGAAAAGCCAAGCGTTAAGAAAAAGAAAAAATCAGAAGCTGCTAGAAAGAGAAAGTTTAAATAAAATGGTTTCTTTTGAAAGAAGGTATAACAATGCCAACAATTAAGGAAAAACTTCAAGAAGACTGGAAAGCCGCTTTAAAGGCTAAAGATAAATTTAAAGCTAATACAATTAGTACAGCGAGATCTGCTATATTATTAGTTGAGAAAACTGATAATGTTAAGCTTGAGGATGATGAAGTTATCAATATTTTAGCAAAAGAAGTTAAGCAAAGAAGAGAATCTATGCTTGAATTCGAAAAAGGAAATAGACAAGATTTAGTGGATCAGTGTAATGCTGAGCTAGAAATTTTGTTGGAATACCTTCCTCAGCAGTTAAGCGAAGAAGAAATAAAACAAATAGTAAAAGATTCAGCTGAAGAAATGGGTGCAAGTAGCATTAAAGATATGGGTAAAGTTATGTCGGCTATAAGACCTAAAATTGTAGGCAGAGCTGATGGTAAACTTGTAAGTCAGATTGTTAAGGAATATTTAAATAAATAATAAAAGAACTCTTTTTTTGAGTTCTTTTATTATTTATAAGCTATACAAAAAATCCTTATGTTTAATATATTGTTAAACATAAGGATTTTTTTGTTGTCCAAGTAATTATGAGAAAATCTCAAAGAAGCTACATCATCTGAAATTAAGAGTTGTATTACACTATAATTTAAATAATATTTTAATATATAGTATTTTTAGTAAGCACTAACTTGAACTTTAACTTTCAAAAACTGTTTTATATACAAAATACAATGTATGGTAAATTTTAATGAATTAATTTAATTATTTAATCATAGATTACAATAGCAGAGTATTTGGGTATAGAGGAGGAGAATATGGAAGATAAGTTTCAAAGAGGACGAGAAAAAGTATTTGATAAATTAGAGTTTCCCACAGATGTTGTTTTAGATTTGCCAAAGATCATTGTTGTAGGAAATAAGGAAATAACAATTGAAAATCATAAGGGTATTATGACTTTTGACAATAACATGATAAAAATAAACTCTAGAATTGGTGCAGTTATAGTAGAGGGTGAAAAATTTGAAATACTTTTTATAGGAGATAATACCATTACTATAAGTGGAATTTTTAGAGGAATATCTTATGAGGGATAAATATGATATTAGATAAGTTTAAAGTAGGAAAAATAACAATAGAAGTTAACAGTCTAATACCTGAAAAGACATTGAACATACTTTGGCAAAAAGGAATAAATGTATCAAAAATAGTTAAACTTAATATAACTACAGTAAGGTTTCAGATACCTTTTGATTCATATAAAGAAGTGGAAGAGGTAGTTAAAAGGACTAAAGGAAAAGTCAGAATTGTTGGGAAAAGTGGTATAATAGTTTTACTATTATCAATAAAAAGAAAATTATCATTGTGTATTGGAGCAGGAGTATTTTTATTGGTTTTATACTTATTATCTAATTATATCTGGGCCATAGATATACAAACTAGAAATAATTTATCACCATTTGAGATTAGAAAGGAACTTACATCTATAGGTATAAAACCAGGATTAAAAAAATCTGATATAAATGTATATAATATAGAAAAAAAGATGGAAGATTTAGATTCAGAAGTTATGTGGGTAAGAGCTAGAATAGAAGGATCCACATTAAGAGTAATTGTAGCAGAAAAAGTTAATCCACCAGTTACAGAAAAAATATTACCAGAGCAAGTGCTAGCTAAGATGGATGGAGAAATTAAAAGGGTATTTACTTTTTCAGGGAATCCAGCAGTAAAACCTGGAGATATAGTAAAAACAGGTAATGTTTTAATTTTGCCAATACAAGGCAAAGAAGGCTTTGAAAAAGAAGTTAAGCCAAGTGGCAGTGTAATAGCTAACACTTTTTACGAAAAGTCAATGGAAGTACAAATAAGTGGGGAAAAAATCCAAAGAACTGGGGAAAAAGATAGAGATATTTATGTAAACTTTTGGGATAAGAAAATTTATCTAAAAAAAGCTATAAATGATTTTAAATATTATGATAAAATAGAGGAAACTGGTGGTTTATTAAATCAAGTAATATATTTTAGAAAAGAAGGAAAAAGTGTTAATTTAGATAAGGATAAAGCTGTAGAAGATGCAGTAGAAAAATTAAGAAAATCATTACAAAAGGATTTAACTAATGATGCTAAAATAATAGACAATAAAGTAAATATAGAAAATATTTCTAAAGATACAATATGTATAAAGGTGATTTTTACGGTTGAACAAGATATAGCTGAAAATATATCTTAATACTTTCAATGTTAGCGATGAGAAGGTGATTAACATGAAATCAAAAAATAATAAGAAACTACAGAATTTGAAGTCAAAAAAATCAAAGTATTTGGCTTTGTTTGGTACTGTATTTATTGTGTCATATCTTTTACTTTTAACAGCAATAGCACCTAAACAGTTTAATTTGCAAGAGGGCGACATAGCTAGAGTTGATATAAAAGCACCAAGAGATACAATAGATCAAAAAGCAACAAAAGAAAAAGAAAGTGAAGCTATAGAAAAAGTTGATAAGCAGTATACAGTAAAAAATGAAGTTAAAGTTCAAGCAGAAGATAATATAAAGTCTTTATTTGATGAAGTATTAAATTTAAATGCAACAAATATGGATGAAGCAAGTAAAATAACTGAATTAAGAAAAATAACGCAATTTAAATTAACAGATAGTGAATACAAAGAATTAATAAATACACCTAAAGAAACATTAATTGACTTAGAAGGAAAAATAGTCAATATAATTGATAAGATTTATAAGAAAGATATTCAAGAAAATAATGAAAGTTCACTTGAAAATGCAAAAAAAGAAGGAATAAATGCTATTGAAGAATTTAATATAGCAACTCCATTAAAAGAAATATTAGTTAATATAACAAAATCACAAATAAATCCAAATTTATTTTATGATAGTGAAAAAACTGAAGAAATGCAAAAAGAAGCCCAAAAAAGTACTTCTAAAGTTATAATAAAGAAAAATCAAATTATAATAAAAGAAGGAGAACCTGTAACAGCAGAACAAATTGCTATAATAAACGAATTAGGACTTCTTGATAATGGAATAACAGGCAAATATGTATATGTATATTTATCTTTAGCACTATTTTTATTTGTTATATTATTTTTACAATATAGTTATATATATTTAAATTATAAGGAAATATTTTTTGATGCTAAAAGATTAATTCTTATTAGTTTAATTAATATACTTTCTCTTATTTTAGCTAGAAGCATTGGAGCTGTTTCGGCATTTTTAATTCCCTTTGCATTTGGATCTATGTTACTCACATTACTTTTAAATTATAAAATTTCAATTATAATAAGTATTTTTAATTCAGCCATAATTAGTGCACTGGTTGAATTTGATCCACAAGTGATGTTATTAGTATTTATAAATGCTATTTTAGGTGCTGTTATGCTAAAGAAAATGCAACAGAGGAATGAACTTATATATGCAACATTATATATATCAGTAGTTAGCTCAATATTAACATTAGCTACAGGAGTTATTATATCTAGTAATTTAAAGGAAATTTTCATAGTAAGTTTATTCTCTATAATTGGAGGAGTGTTATCAGGAATCTTTGCATTAGGAGTACTACCATTTTTAGAAGGTACCTTTAATGAAGTTACTACGATTAAGTTATTAGAATTATCAAATCCTAATAATCCACTATTAAAAAAGTTACTTATGGAGGCACCAGGGACATATCATCATAGTATGTTAGTTGCAAACCTTGCAGAGATGGCAGCAGAAGAAGTTGGAGCAAATCCAGTAGTCGCTAGAATTGGAGCTTATTATCATGATGTAGGTAAGACTGAAAGACCTTATTTCTTTGGGGAAAATCAAATTGGTAGAGAAAATCCACATGATAAGATAAGCGCTAAACTTAGTACACACATTATAATATCACATGTTAAAGATGGATTAAGATTAGCTAAAGAACATAAGTTGCCTGCTATAATTCAAGATATTATAGCAGAACACCATGGAACTACCTTGGTAAAATATTTTTATTATACTATGAAAAATAATGCTGAAAATCCAGATGATATAAAAGAAAAAGATTATAGGTATTCAGGACCTATTCCAAGTAGCAAAGAAGCTGGTATAGTAATGCTTGCAGATGGAATAGAAGCAGCGGTTAGATCGATAAAAGAGCCTAACAAAGAAAAAATAGAGGAAATGGTTAATAACATAATAAAGGATAAGTTAAATTCCAATCAATTAATCAATTGTGATTTAACACTTAAGGATATTGAAAAGATAAGATTATGCTTTTTAAATGCATTAAATGGTATATATCATCAAAGAATTGAATATCCAAAAGAAAAATTGTAGGGAGAGTGTAAGATGATTTACGTTGATAATAGACAAGAAAAAATGGAAGTAAGTGATGAGTTTACAAATCATCTAGAAAAGGTAATAGAATTTGCGTTAAAAGAAGAAGGTGTTAATATTTCAAGTGAAATCTCTTTATTATTCGTTGATAATGAAGAGATTAGAGAAATTAATAATGAAACAAGAAATATAGACAGAGCTACAGATGTTTTATCTTTTCCTATGCTGGATTATCCAGAAAAGAAAGTATTTAAAGAAGTTTATACAGAAAATGATTTTTCTAAAGCAGATTTTGATGGAGATGATTTAGTACTTGGAGACATTGTATTGTCTTTAGAGAGAGCTTTAGAACAAAGTAAAGAGTATAATCATTCTTATGAAAGAGAAGCATCTTATCTAGTAGTACATTCAGTGTTACATCTTCTAGGATACGATCATATGGAGGAAGATGATAAGGTGAAAATGAGAAAAAGAGAGGAAGAAATATTAACTGCACTTGATATAAGAAGATAGTAGAAAAGCAGGTGAAAAATAACGATGAAATTTAAAAAAGTTTTAGATAGTTTTAATAATGCTATAAATGGAATCATAGAAACTGTAAGAACAGAGCGTAATATGAAAATACATTTAATAGTAGCGTTGTTAATATTGATAGCATGTTTTTTCTTTGATGTAACAAAATATGAATTTCTTATATTAGCCATAACAATTACTATGGTTATAAGTGCAGAAATAATTAATACAGCTATAGAAGCTGTAATAGATCTAAAAGCAAATTATTATCATCCATTAGCTAAAATAGCTAAAAATGCAGCTGCCGGAGCTGTTTTAGTTACTGCAATAAATGCTGTATTAGTAGGATATATAATATTTTGGGATAAATTATCGTATTTTTCATATAACTTAATTAATAAAGTTAAAAAATCAGAACCATACACAATTTTTATTGTACTAGTAATAGTATGTATAGCTACAATAATAGTAAAAGCTATATTTGGAGAGGGAACACCATTAAAAGGTGGAATGCCAAGTGGACATAGTGCTTTAGCATTTTCAATTGCCACAGCAATTTCATTAATTACAGAAGAACCTATATGTGTTATGTTAAGCTATTTAATGGCTCTTATAACCGCTCAAAGTAGAGTTGACTCTGAAGTACATACGATTTTGGAAGTTATTGTAGGAGCACTCTTTGGAATTTTATTAACTATGCTTATATTTGTAGTATTTAGAATATAAACAGTAAAATTAATACTTAGAAAAGTATGAAATCTTTTAAAATTAGTGTTAGCAATTGATAAACTATGTAGTTAGTTTATTCTTTTAAAGATAAATTTCTTTCAAATAAATAATAAGTGCTCGTAAAATATCATTAGAAAATTTTACGAGCATTTGTAATTTAGGCATAATCAAAAAGTTTTAATTATTATCATAGAAATATTAATTAATAATTCTTTGTATATATTCTTATTTCATAAACGTTGTTAATTATTATTTATAATATACATAATAGAATAAATAGAGTATACTATTTGTAAACTATATTATGATTAGAGAAGATATAGTTATTTTCTAGTTAGGGAAATAAACTTTATCTAAAGATGAATTTTAATTTATAATTAACGTATAACTTAATTACAGTATTTGAGTATGGTTAAGTTATAGAAGGAGGAAAAATGTTTAAATCAGGATTCGTTACAATAGTTGGTAGACCTAATGTGGGAAAATCAACTTTATTAAATTATATAATGGGGGAGAAACTATCAATAGTTTCTAATAAGCCTCAAACCACTAGAAATAATATTCAAACAATATTAACAGGTGAGGACTATCAAATTGTCTTTGTTGATACACCAGGAATTCATAAGCCAAAACATAAGCTTGGAGAATATATGGTCAATTCTGCGAAGGATTCCACTAATGATGTTGATTTAGTTTTATTTTTAACTAATCCAGACGAAGAAATCGGAAAAGGAGATAAGTTTATCTTAGAATCTTTAAAAGATAAAAAATGTCCTGTATACCTTGTTTTAAATAAGATAGATGAAAGTACACCAGAAAGAGTAGCTAAAAGTTTAGAAATGTATTCAAGCGAATTCAACTTTAAAGAAATAGTTCCTATAGCTGCAATAAAAGGAAAAAATGTAGATACATTAGTTGACTTAATGAAAAATGAGTTGCCAGAAGGACCTAAATATTATCCAGAAGATATGATAACAGATGTTCCAGAAAGATTTGTTGTTTCTGAAATCGTAAGAGAAAAAGCTTTAAGATGTTTACGTGATGAAGTACCACATGGTATTGCTGTTGATATAATTCAAATGAAGCAAAGTGATAATGGAACTTATCATATAGAAGTTGATTTGATTTGTGAAAAAGATTCCCATAAAGGAATAATAATAGGCAAAAACGGACAAATGCTTAAAAAAATAGGTGAAACTTCAAGATATGAGTTAGAAAGATTTTTAAGAACAAAAGTTAATGTTAAAATATGGGTTAAAGTAAGAAAAGAGTGGAGAGATAATCAAAATCTGTTAAAAGAATTAGGATATAAGAAAAAATAGATATATTTATTCTAAAATTAGGAGATGATCTTTCTGGCACTTTTTGAAAGTAAAGCTGTTATTATAAAATCACAGGATTTTAAAGAAAATGATAAATTAGTTTGGCTTTATACAGAAGAGTTGGGTAAGATTACTGCCATAGCAAAAGGGGCAAAGAAAAGCAAAAACAAGTCTTTTTCTATTACTTTGCCTTTATGTTATGGTGAGTACATGTTATATAAAGGTAAAAATTTGTATACGATTCAAGAAGGGAAAATTATAAATTCTTTTCAAGGATTGTTAGAAAACTTAGATAAGCTTACTTACTCATCCTATTTATGTGAACTCATAGATATATGTACACCTGATGATGAAAAAAATAAACAGATTTTTATAGATTTAGTTACGACTTTTTATCTTTTAGATACAAATGCTTTAGAGTATGAATTGTTAGTTAGAGCATTTGAATTAAAATTATTAAAAAACACAGGATATTCTTTAGAATTAGAGAATTGCTGTATGTGTAAAAAGAAAATCCCCTCATCTAATTATATAAGTTTATCTAATTACGGTGGGGTATGTGATGAATGTCCTAAAGAATATGGATTGTATATTTCAAAAGCTACTTATAATGCTTTGAAATTTTTATTAAAGATGAGAATAGATAAGGTATATAGACTTAATTTAACTGATAAAATCAAAGAAGAATTAGAAAAAATATCTAGCTATTTGATATCAAATAATTATTCTAAAAAGCCTAAAAGCTTAGAAATGTTAAAATTTATTAAGGAGTGATAAATAATGACTAATATTACATTAGAAAAAGTAGATATGATAATAGAAAGAACAGGAGTTAGCTATGCAATAGCTAAACATGCGTTAGAAGAATGTAATGGAGATGTTTTAGAAGCATTAATTTATTTAGAAGAAGAAATTAAAGATGATGAAAATGTAGACTATAATATTTATGATGATAAAGAAGATAAACAAAATATGACTATAGAAGAATTAAAAAATTTTATTAAAGATTTAATTCATAAAGGGAATATAACAAGAATAAAGATTAAGAAGGAGGATACTGAGTTAATAGATATTCCTGTAAATGCAGGAATAGCCGCTGGAGTTATTGCAGTATTAATTCCACCAATATTGGTAGCAGGTATAATTGCAGCAGTTGCAACAAAAATAACAATAGAAATAACTAAAAAAGATGGTTCAGTCGAAGTTATAAATAAATATGTATGTAAAGTTTCAAATGATGTGAAAGACAAAGCCGTTGATATTGCAGATAAAATGAAATCTAAAGTAGATGAAGTAAAGAATAAAGTAAAAACAAATAATGGTGAAGATAAATCAAAAGTATATACTGGAAATGAAACAGTTTATACATATAAAGTTGATTTTGATGACCAAGATTAAAAGTTTAAGTAATTCTTTTATTTCAGGGAAAGAGGGAGAATTTTGAAGTTATCAAATAGGCAAGAAGAAATAATTAAGTTAGTAAAAGAGCATCAACCAATCACAAGTGAGGCTTTAGCAGAAAAGTTAGGTTTAACAAGAGCTGCAATTAGAGCAGATTTATCAATACTTACAATGATAGGCATTTTAGATGCTAGACCTAAGGTAGGATATATATATTCAGGCAAATCTTCTAGTGGTATGTTACATGACTATATAACTGAAATTAAAGCTAATGCAATTATGTCTAAGCCAATTACAGTTAGTGAAGAAACTATGGTATATGATGCAATTGTATTTTTATTCCTTAATGATGTAGGTACATTATTTGTAGAAAATGAAGGCGTTTTAACTGGAGCTGTTTCAAGAAAGGATTTTCTTAAAATTGCTATAGGCGGAACGGATATCCACAAGGTACCAATTGGAGTAATAATGACTCGTATGCCCAATATTATATGTGGTAATAAAGATGATAATGCATATGATTTAGCTAAAAAAATAATAGAGCATGAAATTGACAGTATCCCCATTGTAGAATCGTTAGAAAAGATAGGTGATAAGGAACAATTTAAGATAATAGGAAAAGTTTCCAAGACTAATGTTACAAAATTGTTTGTTAAATTAGGAAAACAATAATAATAAGGTTAATCAGTGCTAACTACGAGATATTTTTTCTCGATAGTAAATATATGGTATAAAAATTTGAGAATGGGGGAGTATTGATATGACCAAAAAGTATGTTTATCTTTTCAATGAGGGAAATGCTTCAATGAGAAATTTACTAGGAGGTAAAGGTGCAAATTTAGCAGAAATGACTAATTTAGGCATTCCTGTACCTTATGGGTTCACAGTTACAACTGAAGCATGTAACAAGTACTATGAAGATGGTAAAGCTATTTCAGATGAAATTATAAATGAAATTTATAATAGTTTACAAAAACTTGAAAGTGTTAGTGGAAAAGAATTTGGAAACAATAAAAATCCACTATTAGTATCAGTAAGATCTGGAGCAAGAACATCAATGCCAGGAATGATGGATACTATTTTAAATTTAGGATTAAATGATGAAGTAGTAGAAAGCATGGCTAAATTAACTAATAATCCTAGATTTGCGTATGATTCTTACAGAAGATTTGTTCAAATGTTTTCAGATGTTGTTATGGGTATAGAAAACAGATTATTTGAAAATAAAATTGAAGAAATTAAAGATAAAAAAGGGGTAGAATTTGATACAGATTTAGATGAAAATGATTTAAAAGTATTGGTATCTGAATTTAAAGCAATATATAAAAAGGAAAAAGGGGAAGATTTCCCACAAAATCCTAAAACTCAGCTAATTGAAGCTGTAACTGCAGTATTTAGATCATGGAATAATCCTAGAGCTATTGTTTATAGAAGACTTAATGATATTCCAGGTGAATGGGGTACAGCAGTAAATGTACAAGAAATGGTTTTTGGAAATAAGGGTGAAACATCTGGAACAGGTGTTGTATTTTCAAGAAATCCAGCAACAGGAGAAAATGTTATTTATGGTGAATACTTAATGAATGCACAAGGTGAAGATGTTGTAGCAGGTATAAGAACACCACTTCCAATATCAAAGTTAAAAGAACAAGATCCTAAGATTTATGAGGAATTTGTTAATATTGTAAGTAAATTAGAAAATCATTATAAAGATATGCAAGATATGGAGATAACTATAGAAGAAGGAAAGTTGTATTTCTTACAAACCAGAAATGGTAAAAGAACAGCTCAAGCAGCATTAAAAATAGCTGTTGATTTGTTTAATGATGGAATGATAACTAAAGAAGAGGCTGTATTAAAAGTTGAACCTAAACAATTAGATACATTGCTTCATCCTACATTCTATACTGAGGCATTAAAAAAGGCCAATCCTATTGCTAAAGGCTTACCAGCATCTCCAGGAGCAGCTTGTGGTAAAATTGCATTTACAGCTGAAGAAGCTAAAGATAGAGCTGCTTTAGATGAAGATGTTATTCTGGTAAGGCTTGAAACATCTCCAGAAGATATAGAAGGTATGGTTGCCGCTAAAGGTATATTAACAGTAAGAGGAGGAATGACTTCTCATGCAGCTGTAGTTGCTAGAGGAATGGGAACTTGCTGTGTAGCAGGCTGTGGAACTATTAAGGTAGATGAAATTAAGAGAACTCTTAGAGTTGGAGATAAAGTATATACATCTAATGATTTTATTTCCATAGATGGTACTTCAGGAAATGTATATGGAGAAAAAATAAAAACTGTTATACCAGAAATATCAGGTTATTTTGCAACATTTATGTGTTGGGCTGATGAAATAAGAAAATTAAAAGTTAGAGCTAATGCAGATACACCAAAGGATGCCAAACAAGCGGTTGAATTTGGTGCAGAAGGAATCGGACTTTGCAGAACTGAGCATATGTTCTTTGCAGAAGATAGAATAATGGCAGTAAGACAAATGATTACATCTAAAGATGAAGAACAAAGAAGAGTTGCACTTGACAAAATATTACCAATGCAAAGAGGAGATTTTATAGGGATATATGAAGCTTTAGAAGAAAGACCTGTTACTATAAGATTGTTAGATCCACCTTTACATGAATTTTTACCAAGTACAGAGCAAGATATAATGACATTATCTAAGGAAATTGGATTAACTTTTGAAGAGTTAAAGCTTACAGTTGATAATTTACATGAATTTAATCCAATGATGGGGCATAGAGGTTGCCGTCTTGCGGTATCATATCCAGAAATAGCAGAGATGCAAACAAGAGCTATTATAGAAGCTGCTATAGAAGTTAAAACTAATAAAGGATATAATATTATTCCAGAAATAATGATACCTTTAATAGGTGATTTAAAAGAATTAAAATACGTAAAAGATGTAATAAAAAATACTGCAGAATCAGTATTAAAAGAAAAAAATATTGATTTAGAATATAAAATAGGAACAATGATAGAGATACCAAGAGCAGCATTAACAGCTGATGAAGTTGCAAAAGAAGCTGAATTCTTCTCATTTGGTACTAATGATTTAACTCAAATGACATTCGGTTTCTCAAGAGATGATGCTTCTAAGTTCTTATCTGATTATTATGATAAGAAGATATATGAACAAGATCCATTTGCTAAATTAGATAGAAGTGGTGTTGGAGCTTTAATTAAAATCGCAGTAGAAAAGGGCAGAGAAACAAGACCTGATATTAAATTAGGTATATGTGGAGAACATGGTGGAGATCCATCATCAATCGAATTCTGTCATGATTTGGGACTTAATTATGTTTCTTGTTCACCTTTTAGAGTACCACTTGCTAGACTTGCAGCAGCACAAGCACAAGTTAAGAATAAAAGACAAATGTAAGAGAAGTTAATAAAAAATGTAATTTATCAAAAAAAGTCTTATATAATGAGGGGTTAGAGCATATTTCATTATAAAATTATAGGGTATTATAACTTAATTTCAGTATTGATTTTAAGTATAATGCTCTATTTTTATGCAATTTATTAATGAAAATTTTACTTGGAGTAAAATGCTAAAAGTAAGAAACTTATTAAAAGTTAAATTTAATAAAAAAGTTGACATGCTATAATGGGAGACAGTATAATTATAAAGAAAATGATAATCAAAATCAATAAGGGGAAAAAATGAGCAAATTTTTATGGATTAATCCCGTAGCGGAGAAGATGTATGGAAAAGATATAAATACAATAGAAGAAGCGTTGATTAAAAAGGGTTATGTATTAGTAAGCTGTGAATCACAGTTAGATTATGTGAAAAAACAATATAAATCATATGCAGAGAAAAATAAAAATACTATTTTAGATTGTAGATGTCCACAAACTATTAAAGTATTAAAAGAATATGAATTAACAGATGGATATGATGTTCCAGATATTGAACCAATTTTAATTAGAACATCAAGAGTTTTATATGATAAATATATATCTAAAGAAAACGATTCTTTAATTATTACATGTCCATGTACTCAACTAAGAGATTTTACTGCAAAAAAGTTAGAAGATAAAAAAGAAATTATAGTATTAACATGGAAAGAGTTTATTGAAAGCGAAGAAATGAAATCTTTAGGCAAAATTAAAGCATCACCAATACCATTAGGATTTTTTGATAATACATTTGAAAACGTATTGAAATTATCAAATGAAGATATGATAATTTCAGCTATTAAAAAAAATCAAAAGAAATATGATATTATAGAAATGTTATATTGTAAAGATGGATGTAATAATGGAGATGGTCTATAAATGAAGATATGGAAACATATAAAAGGATATTTAATTTTTATAATCTTATTAGCTGCCTGGCAGATTGTTTGTGATATAGGAATTTGGAGTAGTTATATATTACCAACACCCCAAAAAGTATTTAATACATTCATAAATATGATTCAGAATGGAAGTATTTTTATACATATTTATACTAGCATGAGACGTGTATTTATTGGATTTGGAATTAGTGCAGTAATTGGAATTCCATTGGGAATAGCATTTGGAATGAATAACAATATATATGAGTATTGGAAGGTAATATTAAACTTTTTAAGAAATGTTCCACCTTTAGCAATGATACCAATGCTAATTTTATGGTTTGGAATAGGAGAAAGCACTAAAATAATAATTATTGTTTTAGCAGCATTTTTCCCAATATTCACAAGCACATTAAAGGGAATTCGTAATTGTGATCCTAAATTAATAGAAGTTGGAAAAGCATTTGAAATAAATAGATTACAAATAATAACAAGAATAATCATTCCTAATGCATTATTAGATATAGTGGTTGGATTAAAGTTATCATTAGGTTATAGCTTTAGGGCTATTATTGGTGCAGAATTAATTGCAGCATCATCAGGTCTTGGTTATCTTATTTCAGATGGTAAAGAAATGTCTAGAACTGATATTGTAATAGTAGGGATTATAGTAATTGGAGTATTAGGTGTAATTTGTGACTTTTTATTTGCTAAGCTTGTTAAAAAAGTAAGCAAAGGGAAGACGGTGGAAGCATATGAATAGCTCAAAATATAAATTAAAAAATGTTAATAAGATATATGAAATAAATGGACAGGAACATGTAGTATTAGAAGATATTTCATTAGATATATATTCAGAAGATATTACTGTAATACTTGGTGCAAGTGGTTGTGGAAAAACTACATTATTAAGAATTATTGCAGGGTTAGAGGAATTAAGTAATGGAAATATTGAATTTATTAAAGGAGATAAAAAAATAAAACCTAAGGTTGGATTGGTATTTCAAGAAAGTCGACTTATGCCATGGTTAAATGTTAGTGAAAATATAAATTTTCATAGAAAATCTTCCAAGAAAGATATAGAGTTATATCTTTCCATGATGCGGTTAGAGAAGTTTAGAAATTCATACCCTAATGAATTATCAGGGGGAATGGCACAAAGGGTAAGTATTGCACGAGCACTTTCATTTGAACCAGATTTTTTATTAATGGATGAACCTTTTTCGGCATTAGATTATTTTACACGAATGGATATGCAAAATGAGGTAATAGCAATTCATAAGGCTACTAATAAGGGAGTTATTTTTGTAACTCACGACATAGATGAAGCTTTAACTATAGGTACAAATATTATTGTGTTTACAAGTGACATGAATCTTAAACAATTTAATGTAAAGCAACAAAATAATGATGCTTTAGAAAATATTAAATTGAAAAAAGAAATTTTAAAAATATTAAGATATAAATAATAGAAAGAACAGGAGATAAAAAATGAATTTAAAAAAGATATTAACTACAGTATTAACATTAACATTGGTTACAACAAGTATAATTGGGTGTAAAACTACAAAAACAAATAATGAATTAAAAGAGATAAATCTTACATATGTAAAAGCACCACTAAATGTACCATCTATTCTTCAAAAAAATGATAATCTATTTAGTAATGAATTTGCTGATGATGGTATTACAGTTAATTTTCATGAAATAACATCAGGACCAGATCAAACTCAAGCTTTAGCAGCAGGAGAATTGGACTTTTTACATGCTCTAGGTGGCACATCTGCATTAATTGCAGCATCAAATGGCGTTGAACTAGAAATATTAAACACATATAGTAGATCTCCAAAAGGATTTATGATTTTGGCTAAAAATGAAGCTATTACGTCAGTAAAAGATTTAGTAGGTAAAAAGGTAGCTGGACCTAAGGGAACAATATTACATCAAGTATTAATTGCATCTTTACAAAGTGAAGGATGTAGTATTGATGATGTAGAATTTATTAATATGGGAATTGCAGATGCAGCTACAGCGTTAGAAGATGGAAGTATAGATGCTGCCTTGATTGCAGGACCAACTGCACTAAAGGCAATAAATTCAGGTAGTAGAGTTATAGCTAATGGTGAAGGATTAGTTGATGGAATTATTGTAACAGCAGTAAGCAAAGAATTTGCGGAAAAAAACCCAGAAATAGTTAAAAGATTTTTAAAAGTAGAAGAAGAAACATTAAATTATATAAAATCAAATTATGAAGAAGCAATGGAAAAGGTTGCAAATGAGGTTGGTTTAACAGTTGAAGAAACAAAAGAAATGTATGCATGGTATGATTTTTCTTTAGAAATAACAGATGCTGATATGAAATCATTAGAAGAAACACAAGAATTTTTAATACAAAATGGACTTCAAGAAACTAAAGTTGATGTTAAAGAATTACTATATAAATAGTTCAAGATATTTTGATTATGAGTAAATCAAAGAGATAAATAAAAAACCTTCTGAAAAGTGGTATTGATGATTTAGGAAAAGGTAATTCAGATATATTAAATACAGAAATTCATTGTATATGATAGCAGTAGTACAAGCTCAGGTTAAAAATAGTAGATAATAGTAAAAGATAAATTATATGTTGAAATAAAATATAAAAAGCACGTAATGGTAAATTCCATTGCGTGTTTTTTATTGTACAAAAAATTATAAAATTTTTATTTGCTTAAGTTTAATAATATCAATGGTCTTAGGAATATTGAATAGTAAAAATACTAACCACGAAGTAAAAGTGGTACAGCCACTTTTTTATACCAAAAGTATATTAAATTCATTTTTTATATTCATCAGTAATTCTAATGCAAAGTTATATTGAGTAGTACTCTTTGATGTTGTATTTTTTAAGAGTGTTAAAAAGGCAGTTTTATTGCATTTTGATATATTTCTATAATAATCCCTTGAAATTCTCCAATATTTTTGAGGAAAACAAATATAGGATAATAAATATCTTAAATCAGAAGGTGTTAATTTAAAGATTTCATTATAGGTTTTTATTATAGATAAAGCTAAATCAACATTCCAATTTGTATTTTCACGTTTAAGAAGTCTACGCATAAAGTAAGCTAAGTCTTTAGCGCAATAATCGATTTTACATTTATCAAAATCTATTATGCATGTTTCTAAATCTTTAGTGAAAATTATATTCTTATTTACATAATCACCATGACATAATGAAGTGCTTAAGTCTTCATTATCAATATTGTAAGCTATATCTAAAGAGAGTTTTGCAAGATATAAATTAACATCAAAATTAGATATAAATTCTTTAGAAAAATCATCCTTATATTTGAAAGCTTGATTAGATATAGTTAATAATTGTTCAAAATGTTTTAAGGTTGATATGTAGTAATCATCAAGACCTACCTTATATGAACTTCCTAGAATAGGTTGAAAATCTGTTGAAATTAGATGCATATTAGCAAGTTTTTTTATAGAAAGTATAACGTGGTTTAGATCATCAAAATTACATTTTACACCGTCAATCCAAGGTGTTAGTATAAATAGCATGTCTGAATAAGATACAAATCTATTATTATCAGTAGTGGGAATAAATTTTGGAACTTGTATACCGTATCTGTAAACCCATTCATTAGCAGAATATACATATAGTAAATCGGGTAAATCATAATAAACTTTTTTTAAACAATAGCATTTATTATTAGCTTCTACTTTATATACAGCTCTTTGTTTAGCAGTATCTTTAAATTTAACTACGTCTACCTTAGCATTTTGTAAATTATAATGTTTTAAAACAGTGTTTTTTATTATATCAGGTGATAGATTTGATTTTTCTAATAAATTTAATTCTGGTTCCATAAAATACTTCTCCTTATAAATTTATTCATTACTATGATATTAATAAAAAACTATAAATATACATAAAAAAGGAAATAAAAAATTAAAGTATAACAATAATTAATAAGGTTTTGGTAAATAATAATTTTATGAATTTATAAAGGATTTTAATGATATATATAGAATAGATAAGAAGAGGTGAAGTATATGAATATAAGGGAAAAAATTGAGTATTTTGAAAACTTGACATTTATTAAGGAAGCCTCTTTTTCCTCTCACTCTTTAGGAAGGAATAAACAAGAAGATGATGATGATATTAGAACTTGCTATATGATTGATAGAGACAGAATTATTCATAGTAAGTCATTTAGAAGATTAAAACATAAAACTCAGGTATATATAAAAACATTTGGTGATCATTATAGAACCAGATTAACTCATACCTTAGAAGTTGCACAAGTAGCTAGGAACATAGGCGTTGGTATCGGATTAAATGAAAATTTAATTGAAGCTATAGCGTTAGGACATGATTTAGGTCATGTTGCATTTGCACATAATGGAGAAGAGGTTTTAAATGAATACTTAGAAGAAGGCTTTAGGCATAATGAGCAAAGTGTTAGAGTTGTAAATAAGTTGGAGAATGATGGAGAAGGACTTAATTTAAGTAAAGAAGTTCTTGATGGAATACTAAATCATAGTGGATTTGGTGGGAAAAGTAATAAATCATTAACATTAGAAGGCACTGTAGTAAAGTATAGTGATAAAATTGCTTATTTAAATCATGATATAGATGATTCCATAAGAGCTGGCTTATTAAAAGAAAGTGATATTCCAAGTGATATAAAAAAAGTATTAGGTAATTCTTCAGATGAGAGAATGGAAAAATTAATTAAAAATTTTATAAAAACATCAAACAATAATATTGAAAATGGAATCAAGAAAGTTTCCTTAGATGAAGAAACTGAAGAAATAATGATTAAACTTAGAAAATTTATGTTTGAAAATATATATTTAGGAGATACATTAAAGGTGGAAAGAGATAAGGCGAAATTTATATTAAGGCAACTTTTAAATTACTATAGTAATAAACCGGAAGAAATGCCGGAATTATATAAGGATATAGTAGAAAAAGAAGGTTTAGAAAGAGGTGTTGCAGATTATATAGCTGGAATGAGCGATGATTACTGTTTATCTTTGTTTAATAGATTGTATGTTCCTAAATTAGTAATATATTAGCTGTTTAAATAAATTTATAATGGTAAAGCTAGAATCAAGAATATCTAATGTATTCTTGTAGTATAAAATACCAATAAATTGGGCAAACAAATTTTGTAATGAAAAAAGAGGATTATAAGGTAAAAAAAAGAATTATTAATTCAATGACATAATATAAAAAAATTTTTTTGGATAATTAAGAAGGAAAAGTGAGTATGATGTCGAATATTATATAATTGTTGAAAAATTAAGTAAGGAGGGAGATGTCTCCTTGCAAATTCCACAAGAAATTATTGAAAAAGTAAAAGAACAAACTGATATAGTGGATATTATATCAGAAAGTGTAAGATTAAAGAGAACAGGAAAAAATTATATAGGGTTATGTCCGTTTCATAGTGATAAAACACCATCATTTAGCGTTTCGCAAGAAAAGCAAATATATAAATGTTTTGCATGTGGAGAAGCTGGTAATGTTTTAACCTTTATTATGAAACAAAAAAATCTTACATTTGTAGAAGCGGTAAAGTATTTAGCTAATAAAGCTAATATTCCTATAAATCTACATTCTAACGAAACGCCTCAGTTTATTAAAAAGAGGGAGATATTATATAAAATTAATGTAGAAACTGGAAGATATTACTTTACTAATTTGCAAAAAATACATTTAGCAAAAGATTATTTTCTTAACAGAGGAATAAAAGAAGCAACTATAAAGAAGTTTGGACTTGGATATTCTAAGAATAGTTGGAGAGATCTGATTACTTATTTAAGAACTAAGGGATATAAAGATGACTTTTTAATAGAAGCAGGATTGGTTTCAAAAAATCAAGAGAAAGGAAATATATATGACAGATTTAGAAATCGAGTTATGTTTCCTGTTTTTGATGTGAAAGGTAGAGTCATTGGGTTTGGAGGAAGAGTATTAGATGATTCAAAACCTAAGTATTTAAATTCACCTGAAACTACAATATTTCAAAAAGGAATTAATCTTTATGGATTAAATTTTGCAGTCAAAAACAAGCTTAAAGAGGATTATATGATAATTGTTGAAGGGTATATGGACTTAATAACGCTTCATCAGTATGGGGTAACAAATGTTGTTGCGTCATTGGGAACAGCTCTAACTAACAATCAAGCTAAACTCTTAAAGCGATATACGAACAATGTTATTATATCATATGATGCAGATATTGCAGGGCAAACAGCTACTTTAAGAGGTCTTGAGATACTTAGAAATTCTGGTTTTGAAGTTAAGGTACTTGTAATTCCACAAGGAAAAGATCCAGATGAGTTTGTAAGAAGTAATGGAAAAGATGCTTTTTTAAAACTAGCAAGGGAAGCACTACCTTTAATTGAATACAGAATTAAAAGAATAAGAGAAGGCATAAATTTAAAGGACAGAAATAATTTAATTAGGTATGGAGAAAAAGTAGCAGAAATTTTAGCAGACTTAAATCCAGTAGAAAAAGATGTATATATAAAGAAAATTTCAGAAGATACTGGTATAAAAGAACAGGCACTATATGATTTACTTTCACAAGTAATGTCAAAAAACCAAAAAGAAGATAATTATGTGAATAAAAAGGAATATTTTGGAACAAAATTATATATAGAGCCTGCATATTTAAAAGCGGAAAGAGCTTTACTTAAATTAATGTTAAACGAAGAAATCTATGACCAAATTAAAGATAGTATGAGCTTAGAGGATTTTATATTAGATTCTCATAAAAGAATATATTCTTTAATATTAGAAGCTAAAAATGAAAATTCTAATAATGTAGAATCATATGTGGAAAATAGATGTGATGAAATTGAAAGTTCAAAAGAATGGATTGAGATAAAAGAACTTGAGATTCTAGACTTAAGTAACAAAGATAAGTTAATCAATGATTATTTAAATGAAGTAAAGTGTTTTAAACTACAATTAGAAATCAATGATTTAAAAAATGAACAAAAAAGATTGGAAGATAAGGGAATGATTGAGGAGTCTATAAAACTTGCAGTTAAGTTAACAAATTTAGAAATATTGAAAAAAAGAAAGAGAGGTTAATGGTCATGGCAGAAGGAGGTAAAGAAAGTATGGAGCAAAAAGTTAAGAATAAGACCGAAAAAGGAAAAGAAGATAAAAGTGCTAAAATGGCCATGGTAAAAGGTCTGATTGATAAAGGTAAGAAAAATGGTTCTTTGACTTATAAAGAAATTATGGATGAAATAGATCATATAGATTTAAGTCCAGAGCAAATAGAAAAAATTTATGAAGTACTTGAAATGATGGGAATTGAAGTAATCGGTGGTGCAACTGATGCACCAGAAGTTGAAGAAGAGATAGATTTAACAGTTTTAGAAGGAATTGCAATAGATGACCCTGTTAGAATGTACTTGAAGGAAATAGGTAAAGTACCTTTATTATCATCAGAACAAGAAATAGATTATGCTAAGAGAATTGAAGAAGGCGATCCAGTAGCTAAGAAGAAACTTGCAGAAGCTAATTTAAGATTAGTAGTAAGTATAGCTAAAAGATATGTTGGTAGAGGTATGTTATTCTTAGACTTAATTCAAGAAGGGAACTTAGGTCTTATAAAAGCAGTAGAGAAATTTGACTATAGAAAGGGTTTTAAATTTTCTACTTATGCAACATGGTGGATTAGACAGGCAATAACTAGAGCCATTGCGGATCAAGCTAGAACTATTAGAATACCAGTTCATATGGTAGAAACTATCAATAAGTTAATAAGAGTTCAAAGACAATTATTACAAGAATTAGGTAGAGATCCTTTCCCAGAAGAAATTTCAAAGGTAATGGAATTACCAGTAGATAAAGTACGTGAAATTCAAAAAATCGCTCAAGAGCCAGTATCATTAGAAACACCTATTGGTGAAGAAGAAGATTCTCACTTAGGTGACTTTATACCAGACGATGAAGCTCCAGCTCCAGCAGAAGCAGCAGCATTTACAATGCTGAAAGAACAATTAATAAATGTATTAGATACTTTAACTCCAAGAGAAGAAAAAGTTCTAAGACTAAGGTTTGGACTAGATGATGGAAGAGCTAGAACCCTTGAAGAAGTAGGAAAAGAGTTTAATGTAACAAGAGAAAGAATTAGACAAATTGAAGCTAAAGCATTAAGAAAGCTTAGACATCCATCAAGAAGTAAGAAATTAAAAGATTACCTAGATTAAAAAGCACCTTTACAGGTGCTCTTTTTTATAGTATAAGAAATTATAGAATTTTTTGAAATTTAAATAATGATAAATAGAAGAGGAGATAAATTATGGATTTAAGCAAAAGATTAAATTGGATATTAGAATATGTTGATAAATGTGATGCTGTAATGGACGTAGGAACTGATCATGGATATATACCAATTTACTTAGTAAAAAATAAAATGGTAGAAAAAGTAATTGCAAGTGATATAAATAAAGATCCACTTCAAAAAGCAAAGATTAATGCTTCATTAGATGGAGTTATAGATAAAATAGATTTACGTTTAGGGGGAGGTCTTTCACCTTTAAAGAAGAATGAAGTACAAGGTGTGATAATAGCTGGAATGGGTGGAAATCTAATAAGAGATATATTAGAAGAAGATATTAATAAAGTTAAAAAATTAGATTATTTAATTCTTCAACCAGCTCAAAATCCAGAAGTATTAAGAGAATACTTATATAATAGCAATTATGAAATTTTAAATGAAGACTTATGTTTTGATGAAGGTCAATTTTATGAATTATTTAAGGTGAAATATAAAATGGGAGAAAACACCAAATTAGATCCTATATTTTATGAAATAAGTCCAATAATGTTAAAAAACAATAATAAGTTAATAAAAGAATATATAAAGAATAAAGTTGAAAAATATAATAAAATTTTATGCTTCATAAAAGAAGAAACTGAATCTGCTAAATTAAGAAAAGAAGAACTACATAATAAAATAAAAATTCTAGAAAATTTTATAAAATAATAGCTATTGAAAAAATACAACCATGTTTTAAAATACATCAAAAAATACAATGGAGGGATTTATATGGTTTTAGTAAAAGATATTGCAAATATCATTGAGGAAAAAGCTCCTAAATTTTTAAAAGAGGATTTTGATAATGTTGGATTAATGGTTGGAGATGAAAATAAAGAAGTAAAAACAGTTTTATTAGCTTTAGACTGTACTAAAAAAGTTATAAAAGAAGCTATTGATAATAAAGTTGACTTAATAATAACTCATCATCCTCTAATATTTAAAAAGCCTAAAAGTATAATAAATGGAGATTTATTAGGTGATAAAGTTATAGATTTAATAAAAAATGATATAAGTTTATATTCATGTCATACTAATTTAGATTCTGCTAAGGATGGAATTAATGATGCATTACTTGAATTATTAGATTTGAAATATAGTAAAATAATTGAAAGTTCTAATATTAAAGGATTTGAAGAATGTGGACTAGGCAGAATTGTAGAACTAGAAAAAAATATTAATATTGAAGAAATAGTAAGTAATCTTAAAGAAAAACTAAATATTAAAAATATGAGAGTTGTAAAAGGTGATAATCATATAAATAAATTAGCAATAATTAATGGTAGTGGTCAAGATTTTTTCTATATGTGTAAAGAACTTGGAGTAAATTGCATAATAACTGGTGATACAACTTATCATTTTGCTTCTGATTTTAAAGAATATGGGATCAATATAATAGATGCGGGACATTTTTCAACTGAATGGTTAGCATTTATAAAAAGTTTAGAATTCTTAAAGAATAAATTTAAAGAAATAAAGTTTATAGTTTCAGAAAAATGTGAAGATCCATATGATTTTATTTAACTAAATTAAGTAATATCTGCATATATTAATTGTGAGAGCAATTTATAGGTGTGTATTATGGGAGATGACAATAATAAAAGTTTTAAACATATGTGCAAAAATATGAGGAGATGTTTTAGGGGTGGTAGAAGAAGAGGTGGGTGGTTTCCATTCTTTCAAGGTCCTTGTCCTTGGTACTTTTGTCCTAAAGCTGTAGTAGGAGCAATGATACTTGCATCACTACTTTTATGTGGGGTTAATATTTATGGTGTATTAATAATAACTTTATTAATATTATTATTTATTTTGGTGTGAAATAACAATATTTAGTAACTTTATCACTTAGCTTAATAATTACCAAAAAAATTATTAAATTTTTATTTGTAAAATTATAAGATGTGTGATAATATAAATCTTGCGAGCAAAACGTGCAATCGCTGCTGGGCTTGACCCAGGAGAGGAAAGTCGGGGCTCCATAGGGCAGGGTGCTGGATAACGTCCAGTCAAGGCGACTTGAAGGATAGTGCAACAGAGATATACCGCCTAAGTTTACTTAGGTAAGGGTGGAAAGGCGAGGTAAGAGCTCACCAGCGTGATGGTGACATCACGGCTATGTAAACCCCACTTGGAGCAAGACCGAATAGAGAGGCATTAAGGGATTGCCCGTCCCGCCTCCGGGTGCGTCGCTTGAGCTCATTGGCAACAATGAGCCTAGATAGATGATTGCTTAATACAGAACCCCGCTTACGGCTTGTCTCGTACAAATATAAAGAACACTAGGTTAACGTCTAGTGTTCTTTTTATTTAAACTAATTTCAATATTCCTAAGTTTGGTTCAAAATATATTAAATAAGAGTCTATCTTATAGCAAATACCATATTTTTTTCTGTAGTTAATAATGGTATCATTTAAGAATTCTTCAGTTACCCCAAAAAAATCAGCTAATTCATATTTATTTTTCACACCATAATTATAAGCACAAATTAGATCTTTTATTTCAATAAGTTTTTCATTTGCCCATCTCCGAGCTCTCAATTCTTGTTTTTTACTGTTAAGATTATTATAGTCAATTATATTTCCAAAGGATGTTTCATGATGTCCTATCTCTTCAATTAGAATACATTTACGTTCGATATCTGTGTCAATATCAGAATTAATAAGTATTCGGCTATTCTTATATAATCCCTTAAAATTAAATTTTAATTTTTTTTCTTTAATATTTAACCCCTTATTTTGAGCATATATAAGCAAATCTTCATATGTCATTAAATTACTCATGTAAGTTACCAATTTTCATCATCAAATAAAGCATCTATGTAATCTTTTAGTAATTTGACTTTTTTTGGAGTTAAATGTTTATCTTCTAAATGTGCTGCAACTGTATCAATTTGTTTTTGTTTTTCAATATCTACATTTTTTATTGAATTTTCATCTATAATATCAATTTTTGTTTCTTCAAAAAAATCATTTACGGATATATCAAGAGAAGAAGCTAGTTTTTGAAGTGTTATCATTCGAGGATTTAAGGCCTTACCAGTTTCTATATCTGAAATTGTACTTGGTCCAACACCACTCAAATCTGATAGGTCTTTTAATGTAAATTTTTTTTCAAATCTTTTATTTTTTAAAAAGTTACCTATATAGCTCATAGAAATCACCCCTTTATATTTATTCCGGTTTACAGAAATATAATATCACTTAATATGGAAAAAGTAAACAATTGTATACAGAAAACTGAATAAATGAGAGAAAATGCATAAAAATTAAACTAAAATACCGGAAAAACGTAACAAATTAGATTTGCATAAACGGGAAACCGGATATAAGATGTATTTATAGATTAATTAGAGTTTTGATGTGTTTTAAAACAAAGTTTAAATTTTATTGAGGGGGAGTAAACAATTATGGAATTACAAGAAATGAATATAGAAGGAATTATAGAAATGGCAGTTAAAACAGCAATAAAAGAATATGACAAGGAACAAAAAGATTTAGATAAGAAAAAAGTTTTTCATAATACCAAATTATTAATGAAACATTATAATGATTTAAAATCTCATATTATTTATTCAATAAGTGATATAAATGATATAACAAATACTGATAAGATTGAATTAGAAAAAGAAGAATATGATGAATTATATATATTAAGTATAAAACAAAGTAAAGTGAAAACATTAATAATGATATCGCATATAGATTCTTCATTAGAGGTATTAAAAAAAGAGCAAAGAAAAAAGGGTGTTGTAGAGAAATATTTGGCATTAGAAAAACTATTTATAGATGAAAAGACATATGAAGAAGTTGCAGAAGAGCTTAATTGTGGTGTTATTACAGTTAGAAGATGGGTTAAAGAGATGTTAGAAGAGTTAGGAATATATTTATTTGGAGTAGAAGGAATGAAGGTATGTTAAAATACAATGACAAATACATGAAAAAAAGATGCTATTTTAATGAAATAATAAACGTGAGATAATGGTATTGTGGAAAAGTAAGAAAACACAAAAACAACAATTTAAATATAGTTATATGGGAAAAGCACTTGTATGAAAATATAGGTGCTTTTAATTATAACAAAGCTAAATTGTACACATGAAATATCGTTTTGAAAAATAGATGAAAAAAAGATGTTATTTTAATGAAATAATAACCATGAGATAATGATATTGTGGAAAAGTAAAAAAAGACATATGATTTTAGGTACCTAAAAATATATATAAATTTAAAAATCTTATATTATTAAAACGAATCAGCCTTGAAGGGAGGTGATAATTTGAATGATAAGTAAATTAAAGCTTGAAATTAATAAAATGTTATCTCAAAATTTTCATGAGATAAATATATATGATGATGCTATGGAGCAAGGTTTTACGAAGCCTTGTTTTTTTGTGCAAGTATTATCTTCAAAACAAGTAAAAGAATTAAATAGACGATATAAAGAAGTTATATATTTTGATGTAAATTATTTAAGTAATAAAGAAAGTATTAATTTAGATTATTTTAATATGGCTGATACTTTATATAAAACACTTGAATATATAGAGGTTGATAATAAAAAGTACAGAGTATCTAATAAAGAGCATGAAATATCAGATGGAATATTACATTTTAAGTTTCAAGTAAAGTTTAATATATTAAAAACAATTGAAGAAGTAAATATGCAAAAGATGGGGGTAGATATTGTTGGAAAGTAAATTTTCAAAAGAGCAATTAGTACAATCTAAACATTTTACAAGAAATGAAAAGGACATTTTAAATGCATTATTAACAAAAGAAGAATATAGCATAAATGATGCAAGAGATGTAATAAACAAATTTTATAATATGGAGGTCAAATAAATGGCAGGTGGAACATGGGAAAAACAAAATAAAATAAGAGCAGGAGCTTATGTTAATTTTAAAAGTAAAAAGAATAATGATAGTAGCAATAATGAAAGAGGGGTAATGGCTTTACCGTTAGTATTGCCTTTTGGACCAGAAAAAACAATAGTAAAAATAGATAATGAAACAGATTTGTTAGGAGTAATAGGAATAGAACTAAATGAAGAAAGCCTTCTAATGCTTAAAGAAGGCTTAAAGAAAGCAAAAACAGTTTTATTATACAGACTTAATGAAGGTGTTAAAGCAACGAAGAAACTAGGAGAATTAGCAGTAACATCAAAATGGAGTGGAAGTAAAGGAAATGATATAAGAATTCAAATTCAAACTAATGTAAATGATGAAACTAAATTTGATGTAATCACATTCCTAGAATATACAAAACTAGATACACAAACTGTAAAAAATATTGATGAGTTAGTATCTAATGCACTTGTAGACTTTAAAGGATCAGGTGCACTAACTTTATCTGCTGGAGCAAAACTAGAAGGTGGAGAAGATAAACCTATTACAGGAAAGGATTATGTAGACTTTTTAGCAGAATTAGAATTATTTGATTTCAATACTGTAGCAATACCGTATGATGAGTCAGACACTAAGTTGGTTGTAAAAGAGTTTATTAAAAGATTAAGAGAATGTGAGGGAAGAAAAGTTCAAGCTGTTTTACCAAACTTTGCAGAAGCAGACTATGAAGGGATTATATCTATAAAGAATGGTGTGTATCTTAAAGATGATGTACATGTAACTAATGTACAAGCAACAGCATATGTAGCAGCGTTAACAGCAAGCTCAGGTTATGCTGATTCTAATACTTATGCTTTATATGAAGGTGCAAGCAATGTTGATGTTAGATATGCAGATAGCGAAATAAAAGAGATAATCAAAAAAGGTGAAATAATCTTCATCAATAATAAGCAACAAGTTTTAATTGAACAAGATATTAACACATTAAAGACTTTTACAGAGGATAAAAAATCTGACTTTAGAAAAAACAGAGTTATAAGAGTTTTAGATGGAATAAATGACAAGATTAAATATAAGTGGGAAGAATCTTATATTGGCAAAGTAAGCAACAATGAGGATGGAAGAAACTTATTTAAGAAAGATATATTAAATATTTTAGAAACATTACAAGGACAAGGAGCATTAGAAAATGTAGTTGTAGATGATATTGAGGTACTTAAAGGAAATTCTAATGATTCTATTGTTGTAAATGTTAATGCGCAACCAGTAGATAGTATGGAAAAAATATATATGACTGTATTTATATAATGATTGGAGGAATATTAAATGAGTAATTTTTTAAATTTTAGTGATACTTTAAGTGGAACAGAAGCAAAGGGGTTCATAACTGTAAATGGTAGAAATGAGGAATTATTTTATGCTAAAAAGTTAGAATCAGATGCAGAAAAAACTAAAACAACAGGTAAAACTTTAGGCAGTAGAGTTGAACAAAATAAAGCTACAGGCTGGAAAGGAACAGGAACACTTACAATTTATTATGTAACATCTTTATTTAGAGAAATGATGATAAAGTATATTAAAACAGGAAAAGATGTTTATTTCGATATGACAGTCACTAATGAAGATGCAACTTCTACAGTTGGAAAGCAAACAATTGTATTAAAAAAATGTAACTTTGATAAAGTAAGCATGGCTATGTTTGATGTAGAAAGTGAAGTTTTAGAAGAAGAAATGGCATTTACTTATGAAGATGTTGATTTATTAGATAAATTCGGAAAACCAGTAATTGGTTAATATTATAAATCTACTCTGTTTTAGCAGAATACGTTGATATATTCAATGGGTAAAGTGGCATTGTAATTGGACTTTGAGAATAGTTAAGTGAGAGTAAAAATTTTATATTTTACGCCTCGAACTTACTCAGTGACTTAATAGGAATCGAGTTTCCTCTTTTAAGTCACAATTTTATATTGGGAGCAAGCTAAAATGGGACTATACTCATTTTTAGTATTCCTAAGTTCAATTACTCAGTCCAACTTTACTTATGAATATATCAACGTATGCTAAAACAGAGTCTTATTTATGCTTTGAGTATTAAATATTAGTGTAAAAACAAAAACGATTAGTGAAGGAGTATGGAATAATGAATAATTTTGAAGATTTTTTAATGGATAGTTTTGAGGATACACAAGAAATTGAAAGAGAAGTAACAATAGGTGGTAAGAAAAAGCTTATGAAATTTAGACCTATTTCTGCTGAAATGGGGGATAGAATAAGAAAGAAAAATAGAAAAACTAAATTAATAAAAGGTCAAAGAATAATGGAAACAGATCAAGATAAATATGTATCTGATTTAATAATTGAAACTACAATTTGTCCTGACTTAAAAAATTCAGAACTACAAGCTTCATGGGGAGTTCTTGGTGCTGAAGAGCTACTAAGTGCAATGAAATCTAAGATGAGAGATGGAGAATTTTCAGATTGGTCATCAATAGTAGGAGAAGTTAATGGCTATGATAAAAGCGTTAATGATTTAATTGAAGAAGCAAAAAACTAATTAAGGAGGGAGATGGTGAAGCATCATATGCTCACTATGCCCTCCATAAATTAAAAATACTACCTCATGAATTAATGAATTTATCTAGACAAGAAAAGGCGTTTATATATGCTTCAATAGATTTACATGTAGAAAAGGAAAAGAAAGAAGCAAATAGGATGAAGAGAAAAAGATAAAAGGAGAGGAGGTAATATTATGGCATCAATGGAAACGGGCTTAATGGTAATGGATGGTATGGTAAATCAACCAGCATTACAACAACCAATAATGCCTAAGTTTCAACAAACATTACAAATGCAGCAAATACAATTAATACAACAAGAAATTTCATTAACAAATGTTTTACAAATAAATGTTCAAAAAGCAGCAGATGAACAAGATAAATTAAATCAAAATGTAAATAAAAGTACATCTAGTATGTCTGCACTAGCAACAAAGGCATCAGAAACATTTAAAAGTTTTTTCAATGCAGAAACATTGAAAAATGGAATATCAGCAGTTATAGGTGAAGCAAGTAAAATGCAAGACAAAATGATTTCAGTACAAGGAATGCTTGGAAATAAAGAGGCAGGAACAGCTTATTTTAATCATCTTCAAAAACAGGCTAATGAATCAGGATTTTCATTTGATGAACTTAAAAATAATGCACAATCATTTATGGGAGTAACTAAAAATACAGAAAGCTTAGATAAACTAGCCAATTTATCAGAACGTTTATCACTTGGTAATTCAGGAGAAGGAATATCTGGAGCAGGTGGAGCTATTAATAGTATGCTATCTGGAGATGGATCTGATCTTAAAGATAAGTTTGGATTTAGTAGCGAAGATATGGGAGTTTTACAAGCAAGTAAGGATTTAGATGATTTTACTTCAAAATTTGATGTGTTATTAAATAAAAAAGGCTTAGATTCTTCAATGCTAGATGAATTTAACAATTCAGCATCCTCACAATTTGAGAATCTTAAAGAAAACTTTGATAGTAGTTTAGGTACGATTGGATTAGGGTTATTGAATGCTATCAATCCAGCAATGCAAATGTTAAATGAAATGTTTTCCGATGGAGCTTTTCAGGGAATAATAAGTGGTATATGTATGGGAATTGGTTTGATAGCGACTTTAATATGTTGGGTTGGAGATGTAGTTACAAGCAATTGGGACATAATACAACCTATGTTGATATCATTAGGAATAGCTTTATTAGCTATATTAATACCACTTGTATTTCAATTTGCATTTGCATGGGTTATAGCTAATTTACCGATATTGATTTTAATAGGCACAATAATGTTACTTATATACTTTTTGAATTTATTTGGAATAAATTTTCAACAGATAATAGGTTTTATAGGTGGACTCTTTATGGGATTTGTAGGTTTTATATATAATAGCATTGCTTTAGTCTGGAATATAGTTGCTGCATTAGCTGAATTTTTTGCAAATGTATTTAATCATCCATTGTATTCTGTTCAACGTTTATTTTATAACATATGGAATTCTATTGTTGAATTCATAGGTGGAGCTTTAGATTGGATTGTAGAAAAAGCTAAAAGTATTCCATTTCTAAAAGATTTAATTGGAGATTTTTCAATAGGGTCTTTTAAAATGGATATACCAGAACCACCAGAGGATTATGTAAGTGTACAAAGAATGGAAACAAAGGATTTAAATGGCCAATTTAATTTAGGTTATAGTAGCGGTAGTAATTTTGTAAATGGTATTTCAGATAAGTTTAAAAATAATGATGCTATTTTAAATTCATATAATGAAGATAACATGGGAAATAATTTTAATAATTCTCTATTAAATCAAGGTGGAAATGTTTTAGGGGGCACTCCAAGTGATATGGGTGGAGGTAGTGATGCTTTAACTTCTGCAATAGACAATACTAATTTAGGTAATAATGTATCAGAAGGGTCAGAGGCCATTAAGGGGATAAATGATAGTGTAGAAGTTTCAAATGAGAATTTAGATTTAATGAATGATTTAGCAGAACTTGAAAGTCTTCAAAATTTCATAACACTCACTCCAACTGTACAAGTAACCACAGGAGATATAAGAAAAGAAGCAGATATAGATACAATTATATCTAGAATAGAATCATATATGGAAAATGAAATGACTAATAGTGCAGAGGGGCTGTATGCGTAATGAGTAAAAGATATAAGATGCGATTAAGTGTAAATGAAGGCAGAGAAGGATTTGTTTTACCAGTTCTTCCACAAGAGATTGAAATAAGTGATAGTGGAGATAACAAAACTCATAATGTAATAAATATAGGTGAAGTTAATGTAATAAATATTCCTAAATTAACTAAAATATCATTTAAAAGCTATTTCCCAAGAAATAATGGTCCTTATGTGAATGATAAGCATTTTTTTAGACCACATGAATATATGAATAGACTAAATGAATGGCGTCAAAATGCAGAAAAAGTAAGATTTATATTTATAGGTTCAGAATTTGCAATAAATGATTTATTTTCTATTGAAAATCTTAAATTTACCGAAAAAGGTGGAGAAGTAGGAGATATATATTATTCAATAGAGTTAAAAAGATATAAACCTTATTATGCTACAAGAGCAGTTGTAATGGAAACAAAAAATGGTATCATTGTTGAAAATTATAATACTACACTTAGACCTGATGATAAAGTAAAAGTTAATAGCCATAAAGTAGTTAAAGGTGAAAGCTTATGGCATATTGCAAAAAAATATTTAGGCGATGGAAACAGGTATAAAGAAATTGCAGAACTTAATAATATATCAAATCCAGGTTTAATATATCCTGGACAAGTTATTAATATTCCATAAAGGAGGTTAGCATGAATATAGAATTATTAATTGATGATAAAAAAAGTAATATCTATAATCTTAGCAATCTTATAAAACAAGTAACATGGAAAACAAAAAGAAAAGGAAGTCCTTCAAGCTTAGAAGTGACATTGTTAACAGATGAAACATTAGGTGTATCAAATGGTGACATAATAAGATTTAAAGTTGATGGGGTTAATATTTTCTATGGTTATGTGTTCAAACATAGTGGTAATGAAGGAGAAGAAATAAAATTAATAGCTTATGATCAAATTAAATATTTAATGTATAATGATACTTTTTCAGATGTTAACCTAAAAGCAAGTGATGTAGTTGAAAGGATACTTTATAATCTAGGATTGACAAAAGGTATTATAGAAGATACTGGTTATGTAATTCCTAGATTTAACGAAAAAGATAAAAAATTAGTAGATATTATTTATAAAGCATTAGAAAAAACATTAGGTTCAACTAAAAGAACTTTTGTTTTATATGATGATTTTGGAAGTATTAATCTTAAAGATATAAATAATATGAGACAGGAATTAATAATATCTGAAAATACTAATTTAGGAAAATATGATTGGAGTAATTCAATCGAAGATAGTTATAATGCTATAAAGCTTGTTAGAAAAAGTGAGGATTCAGAAGAGGAAGAAGTATACACTACTGAAGATAAAAATAACATGTATAAATGGGGTAAACTTCAATTTTTTAAAAGCATTGATGATAAAGTGAATAAGGCACAAATAGACGAAATACTCAAAGCTCATTTAACATTAAAAAATAAAGAGAAGAAGTCATTAAAACTTAAAGATGTTTTAGGAACTGACATTAAATTAGAGGCAAAACTTAGAGGGGGATGTGGTGTGTGGGTTGATATAAAAAGATATGGAATAAATGAAATGTATTTAATAGAAGAAGCCACACATAAGTTTTCTAAAGATGGACACATAATGGATTTTGATTTAAAGGTGGTGTAAAGTTTGGCTAGTATGATAGAAATTATAAAACAAGCAAGTGTAAATGCAATTAATGCTGGAAATCCTTTAGATATAGAATTTGGAACTATAATAGATGATAATTTAACTGTTAGGATAGATCAGAAAAGAATATTACAAAAAGATTTTTTTGTTGTTCCAGAAAGCTTAAAAAGATATGAAATAGATTTAAAACATTCTCATTCAGAAACATCATCAGCTCTTGGCACAATAGTTATTAGAGAAGGATTAAAAAAAGGAGACATTCTTGCATTGTTAATGATTGAAAAGGGAAGTAGATTTTTAATTCTTGATAAGGTGGGAAAGTATGAATAATTTTAGTATATTGCCTCAAGGAGGCATAATAAAAGATATTGATATTATAAAAGAAAAAAAGCATCCTAGTAAAACTTATAAGATCAAAGAAAATAGAATAATTGGATTTTGTGATGAGATAGAAGCACTTAAACAAACAATATATTTTATATTAAATACAGAGAGATATGATTATTTAATATATCCTGATAGTTATGGAAGTGAATTTAGAAGAACTATAGAAATGGACAGAGATATTGCAGAGAGTGAACTAAAGCGTAGAATTAAAGAAGCATTAACCCAAGATGATAGGATTGAAAATGTAGATGAATTTATATTTGAATATGAGAAAGACAGTGTATTAGTAAAATTCACTGTCTTTTCTATTTACTCAAAATTATATGAAAGTGTGGTGATTTAAATTTGTTTGAAGTAAAAGAAGAGGATTTATTAAAAGAGATGCTAGATAAAATCCCTAATGATTTGGATAAAAGAGAAGGCAGTAGTTTAATATATAATGCCTTAGCTCCAGCAGCACAAGAAATATCAAAACTAAGATCTGATATGGATAGATTTTTAGAATATACTTTTGCATCACCTAATATACCTGATGAATATTTAGATAAAAGATGTGTTGAACATGGAATTGAAAGAAAGATGGCAACATATGCAATAAAGTTAGGAACGTTTTATGATACAGAAGAGAAGTTAATTGATATTCCATTGAAATCTAGATTCTCTATAGATAAGACTAATTACATTGCAACAGAAAGAATTGAAAAGGGAAAATATAAAATGCAATGCGAACTTATAGGGACTAAAGGAAATTATCCAAGTGGGAATTTACTTCCTATTGAATACATTGAAGGATTAGGAAAGGGAGCTTTAGGTGAAACAATACTAGATGGTGTTGATACAGAAAGCAATGAAAGCTTATTTAATAGATTAATGGTAAAAGTAAGAACGCCATCAACATCTGGGAATAAATATGATTACTTAAATTGGGCTTTAAGTGTTAATGGAGTTGGAGATGCAAAAGTAAAGCCATTGTGGAATGGAAATGGAACTGTAAAAGTGTTAATAGCAGATACAGATGGTAGAGCACCTGTGGAAGATTTAATAAAAAAAGTAAGTGATGTTATAGAAGAAAAAAGACCTATAGGAGCAACCGTTACAGTTACAGGAATAAAAGAAGTTAATATTAAAATTTCTACAAAGGTTATTTTACAAGAAGGTAGTGTTTTAGAAGCAATAAAAGATATGATTATTTCTAATATTAACTCTTATTTTAAAAAGATAAGTTTAAAAACTAATATAATAAGATTTAATAGAATAGTAAACTGTATTTTAGATGTGGATGGAGTTGAAGATTATAAAGAAATTACTTTAAATGGAAAACAAAAGGATATAAGTTTAAGCGAAGATAGCGTTCCAATATTGGAAAGTGTGGTGGTAGATGGTGTTAATTAAGAGCTATGTACCTTTTTTTATATCACAAATTAAAGAATTTGCAAAAATATATGATCTTGAGCAAGATGAAATTGAAAAACTGACTTTAAATATAAGAGATTTACTAAATCAATGTTTTGTAGAAACATCAACATGGGGAATAAAATATTGGGAAGACTTTCTTAACATTGTTCCAGATGATTCTAAATCAATAGAAAGTAGAAGATCAAATGTATTAGCAAGGTTAAGAGGAGAAGGAACAACATCAAAAGAGGTAATAAAACAAATTGCTAAAAGTTTTATAAATGATGTTGAGGTAAAAGAAAAAAATGAGAATTATAGCTTTGAAGTATATCTAAAATCAAGAGATGGATTTTCAAAAATGCTAGAGCTGTTATATTCAGCAGTAGAAGAAGTAAAACCAGCACATTTAAAAGCAAAATATAAACTTATAGCTATAAATGAAAGTTCTATATATTTTGGTATAGCTCCTATGGATGGAGAAATTTTAACTAGTTATCCATGGAGTTCTAGTGATATTAAATCTAATAACAAAGTCAATATACAGATTATGCAAAATAGAAGCTTAGAAAGCTTAATTATATATCCAAAGGGGTGAATATAAATGGAAGAAAAATTTTATACAATATTAACAAATATAGGGAAAGCAAAGATAGCTAATAGCAGTGCATTAGGAAGTAAGGTTAATTTTGCAAAAATAAAAGCTGGAGATGGAAATGGAAAATACCATGAGCCAACAGAAGATCAAATAAAGCTTGTAAATACTGTTTGGGAAGGCAATATAAGAAACATTGAGGTGACTAAAGAAAATCCTAATTGGATAGAGATAGAAGCAATAATTCCATCAGATGAAGGTGGATTTACAATTAGAGAATTTGGAGCATTTGACCAGGATGATAATTTATTAGCAATATCAAAATGTCCAGAAACTTATAAACCAATAATATGTGATGGAAGTATAAAAGAACTATTAATAAAAATGGTACTCTCAGTAAGTAATACAGACAATGTTTCACTAAAAATAGATCCAACAATAGTGGTTGCAAAGAAAAGTGATGTTGATAAAGTTAGTGTTTGTGTTGATGAAATTAGGTCACAAATGAAAGAAATTGCGAACGATAGTTATCCAATAATAGAAGCAACAGGAACTAATAATTATGTAGGAGCTAGTGCAAGAATAACTAGCTTAAATAAAGGTACAAGATGTACTTTGTTTGTAGCTACAGGTTCTATTGGTAATTGTAGTTTGAATTTAAACAATTATGGAGTAAAAAACATTAAAGATAGCTTTGGAAATATAGTTACTAATCTTAAAGCTAATATTCCATACAACTTGTGTTACAATGGTTCGGATTTTATATTACAGGGTAAAGGAGGTGGTGGAAATGCTATAACTGATAAAGTATTAAATGGTAGTACATTTACAAATGATAGTGGACCCCAAACAGGAACTATGCCTAATCAAGGAACCAAAACAGCAACTTTAAATTGTGGAGGAAGTTATATAATACCTGCTGGGTATCATAATGGAAGTGGGAAAGTAACAGCTAATAGTTTAGCTAGTCAAACACAAGGAAATGGTACAGCAGCACAAATACTAAGTGGATATTCTGCTTGGGTAAACGGTAGTAAGATTAATGGAACATATGTAAAAGGTACAGAGTTAAAAATAACTGCAGGGGTAAACGTAGAATTAGCTTATAAGGATTCTTTAACAGCAAAAACCAGATCCGGACGTTATGTTTGTATAACTGAATTTTCTAATATTATAGCAAGAAATAGTACTTGTTTAGTTAAGTATACCGCAAGGAATCCGTATGATATATCAAGTATAACAGGTAATGTTGGCTTGTATGTAGATGATAAGTTAATAGGAGAAACACATTATATGGGGAGACGATCTTTAATAGAATATAAAGAAACAGTAACTATACAACCAGGTTCTAAGATTCATATAAAGCTTGTAGCTAATTTTGATAACTCTAATTATTATATAGAGTGTAGCAAAATATCTGTATCTTGTAATGAAAATTATGCTATTTGTACTAACTAAGTTTAATAGGAAAGCGAAAGGTGATGAATATGAAAATATTAGCAGTACACAATCAAACAGGACAACTTATTTTTACGCAGACAAATGCTATAGAACAATATAGTTGTTTGGTAGAAGAAGTAGCAGAAAATAAAGAGGTTATAGGTGTAGACTTAGAAACTAACAAGTTTATTCTTGTAGATAGATTTGCAACAACAGAGGAAAAAGAACAGCTTAAGAGAGAATTAGAAGCTAAAAATTTAGAACTAGAGAAGAAAAATAAAGAGTTAGAAAATAAAGAAAATGAAAATATTAAATTAACAGATAAAGTTATTGAGATTACAGCTAAAAATTTAATAAATCAATAGGAGGTACAATTTATGTTTGAAACTTGTAAAAAACAATATGAAGGAAAAATTGAGAGAGGATTATTAACAAATGAATATGTTGAAAAACAAAAGGTTTATATAGGAATATTTTTAATGAATGAACTGCTTACACAAGAACAATATCAAGAGGTATTAGAAATATTAACAGCTAATGTTAAAGTAGAAAATACAGTAGTTTAGTTCGCAATAGGAATAAAATAGGAAGCACATATAAATAGAAAGGAGAGTTTAATAAATGTCTGAAAAGTTTTATACTATATTAACTAATATAGGAAAAAGTAAAATTGCTAACTTTGCAATTAATGGAGAAGAAGTAAAGTTCGTTAAACTAAAAGTTGGAGATGGAAATGGGAAGTATTATAACCCAATAGAAAATCAAAAAGATTTGATAAATACAGTTTGGGAAGGAAAGATAGGAAATATTCAAATAGATAAAGACAACCCTAATTGGATAGTTTTAGAAGCAATAATTCCACCAGAAGTCGGAGATTTTACAATTAGAGAATATGGAGCATTTGATGAAGAAGATAATTTACTGGCAATATCAAAATGTCCAGAAACTTATAAACCTACAATATCTAATGGAAGTACAAAAGAATTAATAATAAAAATGATACTCTCAGTTAGTAATACTGAGAGTATTTCTTTTGAAGTTGATCCTAATATAATGCTAGCAAAAAATAGCAAAGTAGATGAGATAGATAAAAAAGTTAATCATACTATTTCGAAATTGAAAGATATGGGGAAGAATTTATCTCAATTAAGTAATCCTAATCTTTTAATCAACGGAGGTTTTAATGTAAATCAACGTGGAAAAGATTCATACACTGCCACAGGTGGTTCTTTCTATTCTTTAGATAGATGGGTAAGTTATAATTTAACTGATGATACTACACAAGTGTTACCACAAGCAAGTGGGGTTATTGTTAAATCAACAAATGGTGGTGCAGGGAGATATAGACAATGGGTAGAATTGCAAAAAACAACACTATATTTAAATACACCTCTAACGTTTTCGGTTAAAATTAATAACCCTTGTACCAAATGTTCAATGATAATAATAAACAAAAATAATGGTATTTTAGCTAGTAAAGAATTTAGTAATGTATCAGCTAATTCTGTTTTATCATTAACATACGCCCTGTCGTCTGACGTAACTGATATAATAGGTGTTCAAATTTCGACTAGAGATTCTAATGGAATCTACCTAAAATATGCAAAATTAGAATTAGGTTCAGTAGCAACGCCTTTTGTACCTAGACCTTATAGTGAAGAATTGGCATTATGTTGGCGTTATTTCAGAAAATTAAATATGGATGGTATTGCAGTGTTAACAGATCCTAGCACTGTGGTATTACACCTAGGTGGCAATGTTCCGATGCGTGTAAATCCTTCAGTAAGTTTTTCAACTACAGCATACTTACACACCAATGGAGAAACTTCTGCAATTAATATAACAAATGCAACTTTCAATGGCGACTCTGGACAAACGTTATATGCTGGTATTTCTGGTGTTCCGGGAGGAAAGTATGGTACAATAAATGCTTCATCAGCTGCTAATGATTTTGTATCTGGCGCAGTTTGGCTATATCTAGATTCGGAAATATATTAGGAGGTGTAAAAATGCAAGAAAATAAAATAAAGGTTTATATAAAAATAGATGAAAATAATTGTATTATAAATATTAATTCATCTATATTTTTGGATGATATAAAAGATTATATACAAATAGACGAAGGGGATGGAGATAAATATTCTCATGCACAAGGTAATTATCTTGAAAAGGGTTTAATAAATAGTAAAGGTAGATATAATTATAAATATGTTGATAACAAAGTTATAGAATTAACCGAGGAAGAAAAGGAAAAGTTATTTCCACCTGTACCAGTTCAACCAACACCACAGGAATTATTAAATTCTAAGTTACTTATGGATAATGCCAACATACAATTAGAATTAGATAATCAAAAGAAACTTAATGCAGATTTGTTATTAAAAATGGCACAGCTAGGAGGTGTAACAAATGTTTAGTTATATAAAAGAATATTATAATTTAAAACTATATGATAATGAAAAGGTAAAAGTATTTGTTAAAGTTAATTGGATTACAATAGAACAATATAAGGATATTACTGGAGTAGATTATGTAGCTTAGTTAGTTCACAATAGCAAAATATGATGTAAAAACAAAATTAAATAAAGCAATATATCAGGACTAGAGATAGTCTTTTTTTTATTGTCTAAAAATAACAGATTAAAATCAATTATATGATAAAAAGTAAAAAATTACTAAATTTCTTAGATATAAAGGAATTTGTATTACGATTATTGTTGGTTTTTACCATATATAAAGTTAAAATATTTTATGAACGCGTTCAATAATGGAAATAAGGGAGAAATAATATATAATGAAAAATTGTTATAAAAGAATACTTATCATGTTTGTAATGACATTAACCATTATGGGAGTTGGAGCATTTCAAAATAAAACTATTGCTAATGCTGAAACTCTTCCAAAACTTGAATTAAAAGAAGCAACAAAATTTAGTTTAGCTTGGAATGATCGTGGTAGTGGTGCAAAGTATGATGGAGCTTTCTATAGACTAACAACTGATACGGGATATGTACCTGTTGGATACTATGGTCAAGAAAATTATAATGATCCAAATAGTGATGTGTTAAAAGTACTTACAGTTAAATTTACTGATGGTATAACAGCTTATCCAATAGATTATAAACTAATATGGAATGATAAAGGTTCTGGTGCAAATATGAATGGATATTTTTGGGAACCTATAGCTCCAGAAGGATATGTTGCTATGGGAATGATTGTAACTAATGGATCTAAGCCATTAGAAAAAGACGTAGTTTGTATAAAAGAAGAATATACGGAAAAGGGTTGTGCTGGAAAATTTATTTGGGATGATACTAATACAGGATCAGCTACAAACTTTGGTTCATGGTCTATAGATCCTATAAAAAATACTAATGGAGAATTTACTGGTGTATCTGCTAATACTTTTGTTGGAATAACTTCACTTGATAAAAATAGTACAACTGATAATCCTGTTTTAAATGTTTTTAAAAAAGATTTAATAGTAAATACTAATGAATCAATATCATTAGATCATTCAATAATGAATTTAACAGTAAATGATTCAAAACAATTAACAGCGACAACTACACCTTCAGCTGTAGATATAGATTGGTCAAGCTCAGATGAAACAGTTGCAACAGTAGATTCTAATGGAAATGTTAAAGCTATAAAAGAAGGACAAGCAACGATAACATCACAAATTAAAGGAACAGATATAAAAGCTAATTGTATGGTTACAGTTACAAAAGAAGATAAAGAACCTGAACCAATAGATCCGGAACAAGAGTATATAATTAACACTGCTTATGCCAAAGGCGATAATACTAATAATGCTAGTGGTCAAGTATCTATAATATTTAGGGGAGTTACGGAGGCACAATTAAAAGTTGTAAAAACAGCAGATGTAGATTCTGTATATGTGGGAGATAATTTTACATATACAATAGAAGTTACTAACACAAGTGATAAAACTGCTAAATCAGTAGTTATTAATGATAGTGCTCCTAATCATATTCAATTTATACCTAATGGAGTAACAACAACTCAAGGGCTAATTGATTCAAGTTCAACATCTAAAAGTATTATAGTTAATGTTGGAGATATTCCTCCATCAGGAACAGTTATAATAAAAATACCAGTTCTTGTAGTGGAATAAAATTATAGTTAAAATTTATTAAGGCACTCACTTAAATGTAGGTGTCTTTTCTTATATCCAAAATTATATTAAAAGGAGCAACTTTATGGATGAAATAATGAAAATGGCTTTAAGTCAGGGCTTAGGATATGCGTTATTTGTTTTTTTATTATTATATGTTCTTAAGACAACTGGTGAAAGAGAAAATAAGTATCAAACTTTACTTGATGCATTAGCAGAAAAGTTTAATGTTGTTGAAGACATAAAAGAAGATGTGAAAGAAATTAAAAATAAGATTGAGAGCTAGAAATAAAAATAGAGTAGATTTTATAAATAAGTTGATATATGTAATGATATTTTACTTATAAATATATATTAATATATTTTTCAAATAGAGTATCGATGAAACTAAAAATTATTTATTAATTATGAAAGGTGAGGTTGTATGCGAGGTATAGATGTAAGTAATCATAATGGAGATATAGATTTTAATAAAGTAAAAGAAGACAATATAGAAGTTGCTTATATAAAAGCAACTGAGGGGACAACCTATGAAGACCCTTACTTAAATAAAAATTATAATGAAGCTAAAAAAGCCGGTATTAAGACTGGCTTTTATCATTTTTTAGTTGGTTCTTCTGAGCCAGAAACTCAGGCAGAAAATTTTTATAATAATATAAAAGACAAGGAGAATGATTTAAAACCTTGTTTAGATATAGAAATAAGCAATTTTAATGTAATGGATTATGCTCTAAAATTTATAAAAAAGTTTGAAAGTTTATGTGAATTACAACTTTGCATATACACTTCGCCTTATTTTGCAAATGAAAACTTAGATTCTAGAGTAGCTAAATATAAATGTTGGATAGCTCATTATGGCGTTGAAAATCCTATGAAAACAACTATATGGGGAGAAAATTATGCAGGACATCAATTCACTGAAAACGGTAAGATAAAAGGAATTGATACTAATGTAGATATAAATAATTTTACAGATGCTATATTAGTAAAACATAAGAAAATAGGATATGTAATAACTGATTACTTGCCAGATGGGTATAGGGGAAATAACGAATTTAAGGGTGTTGATCTAGAATATGTTTTAAGTTATTTCAATGATATTAGATGCTATGTTAGAAGCGATAGTAAAGGCATTTGGTTAGAAACTCAGGTTTTACCTATGAGTAAGTGCCAAGAATTAAAAATTAAATTAGGTAATTGGTTCTACTGTATAAAATAGATTTTTAATAAAGGATGATAATGCAAAAATAATCCTCCAATTTTTAGATACTATTTCTCAAACAAAAATTAGATTGATATTATAATAGTTATTATTAATAACAATGTAATAAAATCATGCATATAATATTGTATGAAGTTATAAAGTTTATAATTTCATGAGTTATAGTAATCAGAGTTACTTTTGCTTTTGAGATTTGTTTGGTGATATTCCTATAATAAGAAATGTAATGTTTGCTAAAAGAATAAGTATCTATCTATTAAATGTTAAAACTAGATTACACAAGGAGGATGTAATATGAGTAAATTATATTATAAGGAAGAAATAGCCGCAAATGATGAAATAATTGAGAAGTTAAATGTAAATGATAAAGAAGAAGATAAAAATTTAAATATAGATATGGAGACAACTGAGGAAATAAATAAAGAAATAGATATAGCTAATGAAGAAGAGAGAAAAAGATGGCATTTTGGAAAACATGTTGATCTTTCAGCAAATTGCAATTTCGAAATGCATGTTAATTCTGAAAATAAGATGATTTATGTATGTCCAGGAAAGGCTCAATACTTTTTAGCTAGTTCATCAAAATGTTGTGGACCAATTAGTGTTAAATATTTAGGCCATAATTATGATGAAAGATGTAAAAAAATATATGGATGTCTTGGAACGTATTTTGTATTTGATTCAGGAATAGTTATTATTCCTAAAAAACAATTACACCCTGGCGCTATAGATGTTTTACCATTCTTAGCATATGATGGATGCAATTATTATAAATTTGAAGTAATATTCACTTATTCTCCATGTGAATGCTGTAAATGTTGTAGTAAGTAGTTTTTTAAAATAAATGTAAATATATTTTAATATAAACAAAAGAGTTGATCTAAATGATTAAAAAACAATTTAGATCAACTCTTTTGTTATCTTAAGTTCTATAAGCAATTTTAATAGGGAAGTTTAAGAAAGAATATAATACTTTTCCAAAATATGTTGACAATTTAACTTTTTTGTAATATTTATACAAAGAGATATATGATAAAATCTTATGTAGAGCATTAACGCTTTTCAAGGTAAGGAGAAATTATGAATAAAAAAGTTAAAAAAAAACCAACAAGAAAAAAAGCGAGGCGTGAGAAGAAAAAGAAAAAATCATTTTCGGTATTTGTGGGATTAATATATGTTATTACTTTTTTAGTAATAACAACACCTTTAGTATTAATTTACGGCCCATATGACAAGACAAGGAAAACTTTAATTTCAACAGTGTTAGCTACTCGCCATGCCTATTTAGTAAATGATTTTATACCACAAAAAACATTAGATAAAATATTTGGAAAAAGTGAAATTGAAGAAGAAAGTGTTCCAACTAATACATCTATAGATTTAAACAAAATAGATGTTAAATATGATTCTGGAAATAATGTAACTAAATATGATATACATACAGAAAGATATGATGGTTATATGTTAGAAATAGAAAATCCACATAAAGTTAAAGTAGCTATGACTAAATATCTTGGAAAATTAGGTCAGAAGACAAGCGAAATGGCAGAAGAACATAATGCAATAGCAGCTATAAATGGTGGAGCATTCTCAGATACATCTTCAGATGGAGTAATACGTGCTGGCACAGGGGGAAAACCAGAGGGGTTTGTGATTTCTAATGGAAATGTTATATATCCTACTACAAAATGTGATGAGCATTTTATTGCGAATGTAATTGCATTTACTAAAAAGGGTCAATTAATTGTAGGAAATCATACCCTAGCAGAATTAAAAAAACTTGATGTGCAGGAAGCAATGTGCTTTAGGGAACCTAACGTAATAATAAATGGAGTTAGACAGCATAAAAAAGAAGACTATGTAGATGGAATTAATCCTAGAACTGCAGTTGGACAAAAAGAAGATGGAACAGTACTATTTTTAGCTTTAGATGGTAGAAAATTATCTAAACCAGGAGCTACAATATATGAAGTTCAAGAAATAATGAAAAATCGTGGAGCTATAAATGCAGGTATGCTTGATGGTGGATATTCAACGACTATGTATTATAAAGGTGATGTAATAAATTCTCCTAATTCGTGGGATGGAGAAAGAACTGTTGCTACAGCATTTTATGTTGAACAGTAAGTTAGGAGATGAAATATTATGAAAGTTTTAAATAAATTATTAATTTTTACATTTGTAGCATTTATAATTCAACAAGGAATATTTTTATATATTGAAAATATATATTTATCATCAAACATGGATATTAAAATAGAAAAATCTGATGACAGTGAAGTTAGTAAAAATGAACAAAAAGAAGTTGAATTAAAAGAAAATGTAGATGATTTAAAAGTATCTTCTAATGGTAGATATATTGCAGGGCTTCAAGATGGAAGATTAAAAGTATTAGATAGTGATGAAAATAAATATAAAGACGTTAAAAATAATGTTAATAGTAATATTGTATTTTACAAATGGGTTACAAATTCAGATCGTATAATTGCCATACAAAAAATAAAAGAAAAAGGAAGAAATTATTTTGAGCCAATAGCATTTAATGCTAAAAATGGGGAACAAATTGAACTTGCAGACTTTGATTTTAACAAATTAAGAGTGAGAATTGAAAATAGTGAGGATAAAGTAGAAGATATTCCTTTTTCAATAGGAACCCATAGTTTATATATTAAAATTAAAAAGAGTAATGAAAAAAGTGATTTATATTATGCAAACACTATGAATCAATTAGAGAAAAAGAGAAGTAATAAAGAGATAGGTAATATTGTTATCCCGACTACAGGAGCTAATGCAATAATGGAGATGGGAACTCAAGTAACAATATTAGATAAACCAGATAATTTATTGATACCTAATACAAAAAATCCAAAGTTACTAGGAGCAGATATAAACGATAATGTATATTTTGCCTCAGAAGTAGATAATAAGGTTGTAAAAATATATTATGCAATTTCATCTGATAATTATAAAGATTGGAAAGAATTCAAATTAGATAATCCAGTAAATAAAGAAGATGTATTAGTTGATTATAGTGGGAAAGTTTATATTAATGATAATGAAAAGAAATCCGTAACAGAACTTACAAGTAAAAAAACAATTAAGTATAAAGGTGAGTTAATCCAAACATATTCTAAAGGAGTTATATCGAAGAATGGTAATAAACTAATAAAGAACAGTATATAAGAAAGTAAAAATGCTACTAAATTTAACTTTAGTAGCATTTCACAAAAAAAATAATCTAGTTTTGTGAGTTTTTCATATAGAGTTTAAAGGATTACAATTGTACAATATAACCATGATAAACAATTAATTAGACTTAAATGGGAGGGGTTAACATGGCAGATTTGTCATTAAGACACATTTATAAAATATATTCAGGTGATGTAACAGCAGTAAACGATTTTAATTTAGAAATAGAAGATAAAGAATTTATAGTATTTGTTGGACCATCAGGTTGTGGTAAATCAACAACTTTAAGAATGATAGCAGGTTTAGAAGAAATATCTAAAGGTGAATTATATATAGGTGGAAAATTAGTAAATGATGTTGAGCCAAAAGAAAGAGATATAGCAATGGTATTTCAAAACTATGCATTATATCCTCATATGAGTGTTTATGATAATATGGCTTTTGCATTAAAGCTTAGAAAAGTACCTAAAGAGGAAATTGATGAAAAGGTAACTGAGGCTGCAAAGGTATTAGGCATAGAACATTTATTAACAAGAAAACCAAAGGCTTTATCTGGAGGACAAAGACAAAGAGTTGCATTAGGAAGAGCCATAGTTAGAGAACCTAAAGTGTTCTTAATGGATGAACCATTATCAAATCTTGATGCAAAATTAAGAGTTCAAATGAGAACTGAGATATCTAAACTTTATAATAAATTACAAACAACTTTCATATATGTTACTCATGACCAAGTTGAAGCAATGACTATGGGAACTAGAATAGTTGTAATGAAAGACGGTATAATACAACAAGTAGATACTCCACAAAACATATATAATAACCCAGTAAATATTTTCGTAGCTGGATTTATAGGAAGTCCTCAAATGAACTTCATAGATGGTAAAATAATAGAAAAAGAAGGCAATCTATATTGTAGCTTCGAAGAAAATAATATATTATTACCAGAACAACAAGCTAAGGAATTAAAAACCAAAGGTTATGTGAATAAAGAAGTTACATTTGGAATAAGACCAGAACATTTAGATGATAATATGGAAGTTGTAAAAGAAAATCCATCATCAATTATAAATGGAAAAGTAGAAGTAGTTGAGCTTATGGGAGCTGAAAGTTATATTTACTTTGTAGCATCTAACAATAATATGACAGCAAGAGTAAATGGAACTACTAATGTAAAAACTGGAGATTCAATAAAATTATACGTTGAAAGTGAAAAAATACACGTATTTGATAAAGAAAGTGAATTAAGAGTAATATAAATTTTATTTTGAGGTGAAGAGATGTACGGATTAGTTGAATATTTAAATGAATTATATAAAAAATGTGAAATACCTTTTGAATTATGTATTGATAATAAAATGGTTTTTAAAACTAATCCTTTTCTTTACACTGATAAAGAAATAATAGAAGCTAGATTTAATATAAATAATAAAATATTTATATTAAGAACTTATAGCAATTTTAAAGACTCACTAAAGCTTATTAAATTTTGTATTGAAAATAGATGCAAAGATGAGCACAATGTTAGAGAAAATACAATAATTTCTTTATTAAAAAATGAATATGTATCAAGTGATAAATTAAATGATATTATGATTGAGTTAAATGAGGTCTATTTAATATCTATTAATTTAGAAGAAAAAATAAGTGAAGCTATAGAGATTTTAAAGACAATATATATAGATACTGAAGTGTCTATATTAGAATATAATGAATATATTATTTTATTAGGGACATTTGAAGATATTGAAGATCATATATCAAGCATAACTGAAACTATACACAATAATTTATATAAAAGATGTTATATAAGTTACTATGCTGTAGAAGATTATAATAATATAAGTTCATTATATAAAGATGGGATATATAAAATTAACTTAGCTAAAAAATACAATATTTCAAATAGAATATTTAATGAAAAAAGTCTATTATTTGAAAGTATTGTAGATAGTTTAAGTGAAGAAAAGAAAGTAAAAATATTATCTAAATTTAATTATGGATTTAATAAATTAGATGATGATACAATAAATACAATAGAAGTATTTTTTAATTGCGATTTAAATTTGAGTGAATCAGCTAAAAATTTATATGTACATAGAAATACTTTGATTTATAGGTTAGATAAGATTAAGAAATGTACGTCTTATGATATTAGAAACTTTAATGAAGCAATACTATTTAAAATAGCATTTTTCATATGGAAAGAGAGTAATATATAAATTCATATTTGATATTCCGGTAACGATACCGAGTTCTGAATTCAATAGGGTAAATTTATTAGTTTATTGATATAATAATTGAAATGGGTGTATAATAAAATTATTGCGGAAACGTTACCATTATTTTTATTAGATTTTACATATATATTAGGAGGAATATCATGAATATAGGAGATATAGCAAGACTTGCAGGTGTAGGGGTAAGTACTGTTTCAAGAGTTATAAATAATCATCCAGATGTAAAAGAGAGTACAAGAGAACGAGTTTTGGAAATTATAAAACAAAACAATTACATACCTAATAATAGTGCACGAATATTAAAGCAAAACAATACTAAAAATATAGGTGTACTAGTAAAAGGAGTGTTTAATCCATTTTTTCCACAGATGATAAATGTTATAGGTAACATCATAGATAGATCAGGATATACAATGATATTAGAGCAGAATGATTACAACTTTTATCAGGATGTAGAAAATCTTATGGGATTTATAAAAGAAAAGAAATTACAAGGAGTTATTTGTCTAGGTGGAAACTTTATTGATATAAAAGAAGATAGTTTTTCAGATATAGAAACTCCAATAGTTTTAACATCAGTTAATACTATATCTAAAAAAGGCAAGAAACATTATTCTTCAATAGGAATAGATAATATTAAAGCTTCTTATGATGCAACTAAATATTTAATAGAAAAAGGCCATAAAAAAATAGCACTTATTTTAGGTGATGAAAATGATTTGGGAATTAGTTGGTGGAGACTTAAGGGATATAGAAGTGCTTTAGAAGACAATAATATTGAAATTGATGACGAACTTGAATTAATCGGAGATTATTCTTGTGAAAAAGCATATAACGAAACTATAAATCTTATAAAAAATAGAAAAGATGTAAGTGCTATTTTTGCACTTTCAGATATTATGGCTACAGGAGTAGCAAAGGCAGTTGTAGATAGTGGGTTGAAAATTGGTGATGATATTTCAATCATTGGTTTTGATGGGATGGATGAAAGCAAGTATTATAATCCAGGACTTACTACAGTAAATCAACCAAAAAGATTAATGGCTGAAACGAGTATATCATTATTATTTTCATTAATTAATGGAACTGAGGAAAATAAGCAAATATTACTAGATACTAAATTAATCGAAAGAGAATCATGTAAGGACTTATTGAAAAAATAATAGACTATGTTTTAAATATGTGTTGATATATGCAATATGAAAAGTGGTGTTCTAAGTTTAATTACTGAGTCCACTTTGCTTATTCATATATCAGTGCTTTATTAAAACATAGCAAATGATAAAAAAGGCATAAGGGGGAGAAAAAAATGAGAAGAAGCAGTGGAATTATAATGCATATTGCATCTTTGCCGGGGGAATTTGGAATAGGAACATTTGGGAAAGAGGCATATGAGTTTGCAGATTTTTTGAAAGAATCACATCAAAAATATTGGCAAATACTTCCTATAGGACCGACTAGTTATGGAGATTCACCATATCAATCTTTTTCAGCATTTGCAGGAAATCCTTATTTTATAGATTTTAAACTATTAGAAGATGATGGGTTATTGGAAAGTAAAGATTATTTAAATTTAAACTTTGGAAAAGATGAAGAAGATATTGATTATGGATTAATATTTGTAGAAAAAATGAAGGTTCTAAGAAAAGCGTATGAGAGGTTTAAGCGTAATTTACCAACAGACTTAAAAGAATTTGAAGAAGAAAATCAGTGGTTAGATGATTATTCTTTATATATGGCACTTAAATCAAAATTTGAATTAAAGAGTTGGCAAAAATGGGATATAGATATTAAACTTAGAAAAAAAGAAGTTTTAAATAAATATAGAGAAGAATTAAAAGATGAAATAAACTTTTGGACCTTTATACAATATAAATTCTTTGAACAATGGACTAATTTAAAGAAATATGTAAATGATTTGGGTATTGAAATCATAGGAGATATTCCAATATATGTAGCTGAAGATAGTGCAGATATATGGGCAAATCCAAAAGCATTTTTATTAGATGAAGAAACGTTAGTACCATTAAAAGTTTCAGGATGCCCACCAGACAATTTTGCTGTAACAGGTCAATTATGGGGAAATCCAATTTATAATTGGGACTATATTGATAAGACTAATTATAAATGGTGGATAGACAGAATGAAACAAAGTTCAAAATTATATGATGTTATAAGAATAGATCATTTTAGAGGGTTTGAATCTTATTGGTCAATACCTTATGGGGATCCTACAGCAGAAAATGGAGAATGGGTAAAGGGTCCAGGAATGAAATTATTCAATGCCATAAAGAAAGAACTTGGAGATATAAAAATAATAGCAGAAGACTTAGGATTTTTAACTGATGAAGTTATAAAATTTAGAGAAGAATCAGGATTTCCAGGAATGAGAGTACTTCAATTTGCATTTGTAGGAGATGCTGCAAACAGAGACCTACCTCATAATTATGAAGAAAATTGTATAGCTTATACAGGCACTCATGATAATAATACATTTAGAGGATGGCTTGAAAAAACAGGAACTGAAGAAGAAATTGAAGCGTCTATTAAATATCTGGGATTAAATAAAGAAGAAGGATATAACTGGGGATTTATAAGAGGGGTATGGAGTAGTAAAGCTTATTTATCAATAGCGTTAATACAAGATTTCTTAAATTTAGGGAATGAATCTAGAATTAATGTTCCTTCAACACTAGGACAAAATTGGCGTTGGAGAGCTAAAAAAGATGTATTTACAGATGAACTAGCAGAAAAAATTCATGATATAACGAAAATATATGGAAGGTGCGAAGAATAATGAATAAAGAAAATATAAAAAAAGGTATTGATAGATATTTAAAAGTAAAATATGGAATAAAGTTAGAAGATGCTAAGGAATATCAAATATTTAATGCTCTTTCATTAACTATATTAGAAGAAATCGTGGATGATTGGAATGATACAACTAAAGCATATAATTCTAAGAGAAGTGCAAATTATTTTTCAGCAGAATATTTAATGGGTAGGGCACTTGGAAATAATTTAATAAACTTAGGCTTGTATGAGGATGTAAAAGAAGTATTATCAGAATTAAATATAGATATTAACAAAGTAGAAGAAATAGAAGAAGATGCTGGCCTTGGTAATGGGGGACTTGGAAGACTTGCAGCCTGTTTTATGGAATCAGCAGCTACAATAGATATGCCGTTAAATGGTTATGGAATTAGATATAATAATGGGCTATTTAAACAAAATATAGATGAAGGATTTCAAACTGAAAGTGAAGATAGCTGGTTAAAGTATGGCGATCCTTGGAGTATAAGAAAAGATAACGAAACTCAAATTGTAGAATTTGAAGATATGAAAGTTAAAGCTATACCATATGATACACCTATCATAGGTTATGGAACTAAAAATATAAATACATTAAGATTATGGAAATGTGAACCGATAAAAGAATTTGATTTCTATTTATTTAATGAACAAAAATATGATGAATCAGTAGAATTAAAGAATAGAGCAGAGGATATATCTAGAGTTTTATATCCAAATGACTCAAACGATGAAGGTAAAATATTAAGATTACGTCAACAATATTTCTTAGTAAGCGCTTCATTAAAAGATATTATTAAAAAACACATAGAAAAATTCGGTACCGATTTCGAAAAGATAAGTGAATATAATTTTGTACAATTAAATGACACTCATCCAACACTTGCTATACCAGAATTTATAAGAATATTAGTTGATGAAGAAAAGGTTACATTTAAAAAAGCATTAGAATATGCTAATAAATTCTTTGGGTATACAAATCATACTATACTAGCAGAAGCATTAGAAAAATGGGATGTTGAATTAATAGAAAAATTATTCCCTAGAATATTAGAAATTACTAAGCAAATTGATAAAGAATTAATAAAAGAATTAAAAGCTAAGAAGTATACAGAAAAAGAAATTGAAAAACTTAGAATAATTTCTGATGACCAAATGAGAATGGCTAATTTAGCTATATTTGTATCAAAAGCAGTAAATGGAGTTGCTCAGTTGCATACGGATATATTAAAGGATAAAGAATTAAATGATTGGTATAAATTATATCCAGGAAAGTTCCAAAACAAAACAAATGGAATTACTCCAAGAAGATGGTTAAGATTATGTAATCAAGAATTATCAGAATTCATAACTAAGTTATTAGGAACTGAAGAGTGGGTTAAGAACTTATCTTTATTAAAGGCTTTAAAGAAGTTTGAAAATGATGATAAAGTTTTAGAAGAACTTATGAATATAAAGCTTCAAAAGAAAAAGCAATTATCAGAATATATTAGAGATGAAGAAGGAATAGAATTAGATCCAAATTCAATATTTGATATTCAAATTAAGAGATTACATGAATACAAGAGACAATTATTAAATGCAATGTATATCCTTGATTTATACTATAGAATAAAAGAAAATCCATCTTTAGATATACCAAAAGTAAGTTTTATCTTTGGAGCTAAGGCCTTCCCAGGATATGTTAGAGCTAAAGCAATAGTTAAATTTATAAATGAAATAGCAGAACTTGTAAATAATGATAAAGATGTAAATGGAAAAATAAAAGTAGTATTTGTTCATAATTATAGAGTTTCATATGCTCAAAAGTTATTCCCAGCAGCAGATTTATCTAAACAAATTTCTACAGCTGGAAAAGAAGCATCAGGAACAGGAAACATGAAATTCATGTTGAATGCTACTCCTACATTTGGAACTTATGATGGAGCTAATATAGAAATAGTTCAAGAATCAGGAGAAGAGAATAATTACATCTTTGGATTAAGAGTTGAAGATATAGATGATATTAAAGAAGAGTATGATCCAATGACTTATTATAAGAAGAATAAGAGCATTAAGAGAGTTCTAGATACTCTAATTGATGGAACTTTTGATGATGGTAATACTGATGATTTTAAAGACCTATATAATTCATTATTAGAAGAAGGAGATCAATATTATCTTCTAGCAGATTTTGAGAGCTTTAAAGAAGCTCAAGATAAAGTATTTAAAGATTACAAGGACACTAAAAAGTGGGCTAAAAAATGTTTTGCTAATCTTTATAGTGCAGGAATATTCTCAAGTGATAGAACTATAAAACAATACTGTGATGAAATTTGGGATATAAAAGAGACTCCTATAAAATAAATGCCTATGTTCCAGTAAAATGTTTATATATTCCACTTTACCTATTGCATATATAAACATATATTAGAACATAGCAAAATAAATAATATAAATAAGGCTGTATATAATAATTTTTATTACAAGCCAATGAAAGAGGATTCATTAATTTGAGTCCTCTTTTTGTGCGTGTAAATATCAATATAAAAATCTTAACACAATCTTAATTCTAAACAAGTAAACTCTAACACCACTATAATTTTTTCCATGTTAAACTTGTCCTATCAAAACGAAGGGGGAAATAAAAATGCATGTGATGGTTGGGCTTATAGGAATAATTTCACTTATATATTTTATTTATTTAGCAAATATTTTATTAAGAGGTGACAAGTAATGATGAATTTAGTATTACAATATGGATTGTATATTTTGATATTAGTAGTATTGGCAATTCCATTGGGGAATTATATAGGTAAGATTATGAATGGAGAAAAAGTGTTTTTATCTAAAATATTAACACCATGTGAAAATTTTATTTATAAAATGCTTCATATTGATAAAGATGAAGATATGAGTTGGAAAAAATATTCTTTTTCTGTTTTAGCATTTTCAATTATAAGTTTAATAGTATTATTTTTACTACACATTTTCCAAGGCTTTTTGCCATTAAATCCAGAAAAAGTTTCAGGTACAAGCTGGGATCTTGCATTTAATAATGCGGTAAGTTTTGTTACTAATACTAATTGGCAAGGTTATTCAGGTGAAAGTTCATTAAGTTATTTCACACAAATGATGGGACTAACTGTACAAAATTTTGTTTCGGCAGCAGTTGGTATTTCAGTATTATTCGCACTAATTAGAGGATTTATTAGAGTTAAGCAAAAAGGTATAGGAAATTTTTGGATAGACATTACTAGAGCTGTACTTTATATATTAATTCCTCTTTCAATAGTAGTATCTTTAGCATTAGTGTCTCAAGGTGTTGTACAAAATTTTAAACAATATGAAACAGTTTCTTTATTAGAGCCTATTACACTTGAAGATGGAACCGTAGTAACGGAAGAAGTTGTTCCATTAGGACCTGCAGCAAGCCAAATAGCAATAAAGCAACTTGGTACAAATGGTGGAGGATTTATGGGGACTAATTCAGCGCACCCAATTGAAAATCCAACTATATTATCTAATTTATTTGAAATGATTTCATTATTATTAATCCCAGTAGCATTATGTTTTACTTTTGGGAGAAATATAAAAGATAGAAGACAAGGAATAGCTATATTTATAGCAATGGGTATAATGCTAGTTGTAGCAATGGGCATTGTTGGAATAAATGAACAAATTGCTACACCACAAATGGCGTTAAATGGTCAAGTTGATTTATCAACAATTAATCAAGCCGGTGGAAATATGGAAGGAAAAGAAGCTAGATTTGGTATTGCTACTTCTTCAACATGGGCAACATTTACTACTGCTGCGTCTAATGGATCAGTAAATTCAATGCATGATAGCTATACTCCAATTGGTGGAATGATCCCTATGCTACTTATGCAACTTGGAGAAGTTGTATTTGGAGGTGTTGGATGTGGGCTTTATGGAATGATAGGTTTTGCAATACTTGCAGTATTTATGGCAGGACTTATGGTAGGAAGAACACCAGAATATTTAGGTAAAAAAATAGAGCCTTTTGAAATGAAAATGGCAGTTTTAGTTTGTTTAGCAACACCGATAGCTATTTTAATTGGTAGTGGTATTGCAAGTATATTACCTGAGACTGTTAACAGTTTGAATAATTCAGGGGCTCATGGATTTTCAGAAGTATTATATGCTTACACTTCAGCTGGAGGTAATAATGGTTCAGCATTTGCTGGTTTTACAGCGAATACACCATTTATAAATATAAGTATTGGGTTAAGTATGCTATTTGCACGTTTTGTTCCTATGATGGGTACTTTGGCTATAGCAGGAAGCATGGTTAAAAAGAAAAAAGTTGCAGAAAGTGTTGGTACATTGCCTACACATAATGCTATGTTTATAGGACTTTTAATTTTTGTTGTATTGCTTATTGGTGCATTAAGTTTCTTCCCAGCATTGGCACTTGGACCAATTGCTGAATTTTTTCAAATGTTAGGTTAAATGGGGTGACAAAATATGAATGAAAATAAAGGTAATTTTGCAAATAAAAAAATGATTAAAAGAGCTGTTAAAGATTCTTTTATAAAACTTTCTCCAAAAACTCAAATGGAAAATCCAGTTATGTTTTTAGTATATATTTCATCTATATTAACAACTGTATTATATGCAGTTTCATTAGTTGGAATTAGAGATTCAAAATCTAGTTTTATATTAGGTATTACTATAATTCTTTGGATTACTGTATTGTTTGCTAATTTTGCAGAAGCAATAGCAGAAGGGCGTGGTAAAGCACAAGCTGATTCTTTACGTGCAGCAAAGAAAGATGTGGAAGCGCATAAAATAATTTCTTTAGAAAAGAAAGATGAAATAACTAAAGTTTCATCAGCACTGCTTAAAAAAGGAGATATAGTAATTGTTGTTGCTGGAGAGCAAGTTCCAGCTGATGGAGAAGTAATAGATGGAGCAGCTTCAGTTGATGAAAGTGCAATAACAGGAGAATCAGCACCTGTTATTAGAGAAAGTGGTGGTGATAGAAGTGCTGTGACTGGTGGAACAACAGTAATTTCAGATTGGCTAATTGTTCAGGTTACAAGTGAAGCTGGAGAAAGTTTTCTTGATAAGATGATTTCTATGGTTGAAGGTGCAGCACGTAAGAAAACACCAAATGAAATTGCATTACAAATTTTATTAATCTCACTAACTATTATATTTTTATTGGTTACAGTTTCATTATATTCATATTCTGTTTTTTCAGCTAATCAGGCTGGTGTGGTAAATCCTATTTCAGTTACATCACTAGTGGCACTTTTGGTATGTCTTGCACCAACAACTATAGGTGCATTACTTTCATCTATTGGTATTGCAGGTATGAGCCGTTTAAATCAAGCTAATGTTTTAGCAATGAGTGGACGTGCTATTGAAGCTGCAGGAGATGTTGATATTTTGATGTTAGATAAAACAGGCACAATCACTTTAGGTAATCGTGAAGCTTGTGAATTTATACCAGTAAATGGAGTTAATGAAAATGAGTTAGCAGATGCTGCACAGCTTTCATCTTTAGCAGATGAAACTCCAGAGGGACGTAGTATAGTGGTTCTTGCTAAAGAGAAATTTGGAATAAGAGGAAGGAATATTAGAGAATCTAATATGGAATTTATTCCATTCACAGCTAAAACTCGTATGAGTGGTGTTAATTATAATAATAGTGAAATTCGTAAGGGAGCAGCAGAAACAGTTAAAGACTATGTAATTTCAAGAGGTGGATGTTATAGCAAAGAATGTGATGAGATTGTAGCTAGAATATCAAATAAAGGCGGTACTCCTCTTGTTGTAGCTAAAGATAATAAAGTTCTTGGAGTAGTTTATTTAAAAGATATTATTAAGCAAGGCGTACAAGAAAAGTTTGCAGATTTAAGAAAAATGGGTATTAAAACAATCATGATAACTGGAGATAATCCATTGACAGCAGCAGCTATTGCAGCAGAAGCTGGTGTTGATGACTTTTTAGCTGAGGCTACTCCAGAAGGTAAGCTAGAAATGATACGTGATTTTCAAGCAAAAGGCCATCTTGTTGCAATGACAGGCGATGGAACTAATGACGCCCCAGCACTTGCACAAGCAGATGTAGCAGTTGCTATGAATACAGGAACACAAGCAGCTAAAGAAGCTGGAAACATGGTTGACTTAGATTCTTCTCCAACAAAATTAATTGATATAGTTAGAATTGGTAAACAATTATTAATGACACGCGGCAGTTTAACAACATTTAGTATAGCTAATGACTTAGCTAAATATTTTGCAATAATCCCAGCATTATTTATTGGATTATATCCAGGATTATCTGCATTAAATATTATGAATTTACACAGTGCGGAGAGTGCAATATTTTCAGCAATAATATACAATGCATTAATTATTGTAGCTTTAATTCCATTAGCACTTAAAGGTGTAAAATATCGCGAAGTTTCAGCAGGTAAGTTATTATCAAGAAATCTTTTGGTTTATGGCTTAGGGGGAATAATTGTACCATTTATAGCTATAAAAGTAATTGATGTTTTAATTACTGCAATTGGTATTGTATAAAGAAAGGATGATTAGTAATGAAGGAATTTAAAGCAGTATTTCCTAAAGCTTTAATAATATTTATAATATTTACTATTTTGTGTGGAGGTATATATACAATATTTATAACAGGAATTTCTCAATTAATATTTCCTAAACAAGCCAATGGAAGTATTATACAAGTTAATGGTAAAAAATACGGCAGTGTATTATTAGCACAACAATATAATGATGAAAAACATTTATGGGGAAGAATTATGAATATTGATACAGATACTTTTGTTGATGATAATGGAAAGAAATTAGCTTATTCAGCACCATCTAATTTAAGTCCTGCAAGTAAAGAATACGAAGCTCTTGTTCAAGAAAGAGTTGATAAAATAAAAGCAAATCATCCAGAACAAGATGCACAAGCAATACCAGTAGATTTAGTCACTTGCTCAGGAAGTGGATTGGATCCGCATATTTCAGTTGCGGCTGCTAAATATCAAATAAATCGTATTGCTAAAAATAATAATATGGAAGTAAAAGATGTAGAAAAGATTATTGATAAATACACTTCAGGAAAACTTTTTGGTGTATTAGGAGAAAAAACAGTAAATGTATTAGAAGTTAATCTTGCTATTGATGGAATTCTAAAATAGATATTGATAGAATTGATATTATACAAAAAGCAGTAAAAACAACTTTTTATGAATATAAAATAAAATATTAACACAATCTTTATACTATAGTTAAAATAATTATGAAATATTTATTTTGGCTATAGTATAATTTATTTATAAGTAGATTATATTTTGAGGTGACATATATGATAGATGAACGTCCAGATCCTGATGAGATTTTAAAGAAAATATCCCTAGATGAAAATAACAAACAAGGAAAATTAAAGATATTTTTTGGATATGCAGCTGGTGTAGGTAAAACATATGCAATGCTTGAGGCAGCTCATATAGCTAAGAATTCAGGTATTGATGTAGTAGCAGGGTATATAGAACCTCATACTAGAGTAGAAACCCTTGCTCTTTTAGATGGGTTAGAAATGTTGCCTAATTTAAAAGTTAAATATAAAGGAATAACTTTAAATGAATTTGATCTTGATTCTGCAATTAATAGAAAACCAAAGCTAATTTTAGTAGATGAATTAGCTCATAGTAATGCTTATGGATGTAGGCATATGAAGAGATATCAAGATATACAGGAATTGTTGAATAATGGAATAGATGTTTATACAACTATAAATGTTCAACATATAGAAAGTTTAAATGATATTGTAGCATCTATAACTGGAATAGTAGTACGCGAGAGAATTCCTGATAGTGTATTTGACAATGCTAATCAAGTTGAACTAGTTGATATTGAGCCAGATGATTTAATTACTAGATTAGATAACGGAAAAGTATATAAAACTGATCAAGCACGCAGGGCATTGATTAACTTTTTTACAAAAGAAAAATTGGTTGCATTAAGAGAAATAGCTCTTAGACGTACGGCAGATGCTGTTAATAAAAAGATTGAAAATAAAAGAGATGAAATAAAAAGTACGTACTATACAGAAGAACACATTTTAATTTGTTTATCAAGTTCACCAAGCAATACGAAAGTAATTAGAACAGCTGCACGAATGGCATTTGCATTTCATGGGTTATTTACAGCATTATTTGTAGAAACCTCTAATAGCAAAGATCTTAGCTTAGAAAATAAAAAGATATTAGAGACGAATTTAAAACTTGCAGAACAACTTGGAGCTAAAATAGCTACAGTTTATGGTGACGATGTGGCAAATCAAATATCTCAGTATGCTAAGATAAGTGGTGTATCTAAGATTGTAATCGGTAGATCTAATAATAAAAAAAGTTGGTTTAATAATAAAAAAACATTAGTTGATAAATTAACTGAGTTTGCGCCAAACATAGATATATATATTATTCCAGATAATTTAAAAGCTTATAAAAGAAATTCTAATGAGAAACTTAAAAAAATTACTTTACCACATTTTACTGTAATGGACTTAATAAAAACAACAGTAATATTAGGAGCTGTCACAGCAACAGGGATGATTTTTTATAACTTAGGATATAGTGAAGCAAATATTATAAATATATATATATTAGGTGTATTGTTAACATCTATAACTACAACAGGTAAAAGTTGTGGATTACTGGTATCAATATTAGGAGTATTGGTATTTAATTTTCTTTTTACTAATCCTAGATTTACATTTCAAGCATATGATAAAAGTTATCCAATAACTTTTTTTGTTATGCTTGTTTCGTCAATAATATCAAGTAAACTAGCTACTAGAGTAAAGATAGAGGCTAAACAATCTGCTGAAAAAGCTTATAGAACTGAAGTTTTATTGGAAACTAGTCAAAAGTTACAAATGGCTAAAAATAGGGAAGAAATTTTTAATAAGATACTTATTCAAATAGAAAAGTTATTAGATAAATCAGTAATTTTATATCCTGCTGATAATGAAGTACTTTTAGAACCTATAGTATTTAAAAAAAATAGGACAATCAATATAAAAGACTTTATTACAGAAGATGAACGAGCCGTTGCACAATGGGTGTTTAAAAATAAAAAACATGCTGGAGCAACTACAAATACTTTACCAGGGGCAAAATGTCTTTACATGGCTATAAGAAATCATGAAAAATCTTTTGCTGTAGTGGCAATTCCAATAGATAAAGATGAGACTTTAGATTCTTTTAAAAAGAATTTGTTAATAGCAATTTTAGCTGAAAGTGCTTTATCTTTAGAAAAAGAATATATAAATGAAACTAAAAATGAAATTTATATGAAAGCAGAACAAGAAAAACTAAGGTCTAATTTATTAAGAGCTATTTCACATGATTTACGTACACCTCTTACAAGTATATCTGGGAATGCTGGAATTTTAATGGGAAATTCTAGAATATTAAATGAAGATAGAAAACAGAGGTTGTATACAGATATTTATGATGATTCTATGTGGCTTATTAATTTAGTAGAAAATTTATTGTCTGTAACTCGTATTGAAAATGGTACAATGAATATAAAATTACAACCAGAATTAATAGATGAAGTCATACAAGAAGCACTTCAACATATTAATAGAGAAAGCTCAGACTATAATATTGAAGTTGAAGTAGATGATGAATTATTGATGGCTAAAATGGATTCTAGATTAATTATTCAAGTAATAATTAATATTGTAAATAATGCTGTGAAATATACTCCCAAAGGTTCAAATATTAAAATATTTGGAAAAAAGCAAGGCAAAAGTGTAGTGATTGAAATAAGTGATGATGGATGTGGAATTGAGGATTCAATGAAAGGAAAATTGTTTGATATGTTTTTTACATTAAATAGCGCTAGTGCAGATGGAAGAAGAGGGCTTGGTTTGGGATTATCATTATGTAAGTCAATAATAAATGCTCATGGTGGAGAAGTTTATGTAAGAGACAACGAACCTAAAGGAACTATATTTGGTTTTACATTACAATGTGAGGAGGTTATTTATAGTGAATAAACCACAAATTTTAGTTGTAGAAGATGATAAAGCTGTTAGAAATTTAATTACTATAACATTAGAGACTGAAAACTATAAGTATCATGTAGCTGAAAATGGTGAAGCTGCAATTCGAGAAGCTGTTTCATATGTACCTGACATTGTTATCTTAGATTTAGGGTTACCAGATATGGATGGAATAGAAATTATAAAGAGAATACGTACATGGTCGAATGTTCCAATTATAGTAGTTAGTGCACGTAGTGAAGATAGAGATAAGATTGAAGCACTTGATTGTGGAGCTGATGATTATTTAACTAAACCATTTAGTGTTGAAGAACTGTTAGCAAGATTACGTGTGAGCTTAAGAAGAATTAATTATGTTAATAGTGGACAAGGCGAAAACAGTAATTTATTTATTAATGGAGATTTAAAGATTGATTACGCAGCAAGATGTGTATTTATTAAAGATGAGGAAATTCATTTAACACCTATTGAATATAGATTGATATGTCTTTTAGCTAAAAATGTAGGAAGAGTGCTTACTCATAATTTTATATTAAAAGAGGTATGGGGAAATACTTTACCTAATGATACACCATCATTACGTGTTTTTATGGCAACTTTAAGAAAGAAAATAGAAGAAAAACCTTCAAAACCCAAATATATACAAACTCATATAGGGATAGGATATAGGATGCTAAGAATTACAGAGGATTGAGGATATATATTTAAATAAAAAACATAAATAATGAAATAAGCAGATATGTAATTAAATTAATAGGCTATGTTTTAAATAGATGTTGATATATACAATAATTTAAGTGGAATTGTAATTGGAATTTAACAATACTTATGTTAGTATACTTAAGCCCACCGCTCAGTCCACTTTATTTATAAATAATCAACAAGATATTAAAACATAGCCTATTAGAGAGTTATTTTCTATTAAATATTGCTGTACACCATTCGTTTGTTTGAATTTTATGTTCCATAATATATCCTTTAGCTTCAACTTTATCTTTAACAGAATCAAAACTCCATTCAACTAAGCCTGAAACTAAAAGCTTACCATTTTCTTTTATATGATCATTTATATAATCCATAAACATTTCAGTTTCTTCTCCACCTATATTTATGTATATCCAATGAAAAGTGCCATCTATAACTACTTCATTACTTAAAGCATCACCAACAAAAGTCTCAATATTAGTAATGTTATTTAAAGATGAGTTGAATTCTATTTCTTCATGTACATCTCTAATATCTAAAGCACATACTCTTTTAGCATTTTTAACACTTGTAGCTAATGAAAGTATTCCAGAACCAGTACCTATATCTAATACATCTAATCCAGTGAAATCTTGTGATAAAATATATCTTAATATATCTTGAGTGGTTTCATGCATTCCAGTTCCAAAAGCACCTTGAGATATAAAATTTATTTTTTGTTTTTCAGGAAAATCTTCTTCCGGAGAAGCTATTACCCAAGTGTCATCTATATGTATAGCAGGAAAATGTGTTTCTTCATAATTATAATTTTCTTCAACCATATTGTCTGGCGTTAATTCAAGAATAGAATTAACTTTGTTTGTAAAGTCATTAAGAGCACATTCATCACCATCAAAAGCTACTTTGAAGTCGATAATAACATCATCTTTTTCTATAAATCCATATCCAAATTCATCTGTAGTTATTTCTAGTGGACTTTCGTAAAACACATTAAAAATATCATTGAATTGAAGTTTTTCAATAGAAGTGTCTACATTTTGATATGGTATTTTGTAAGTAATAATAAACATAAAAAATCTCCTTGTATTTGAATTTGTTGATATCTTTTAAGTTAATATTAACTTAAAAGATAATTTGTTTTACAAATTTGTATTCTTAGATAAAGTTTAACATTAAGGCATACATGATACAATACGGAAATTTAAAGTGAGAATAGTTTTAAATAATGTAGCTTATGATATAATAAAAATTAATTGAAGTATAGAGAGGGGTCTTATTTTTATGAAGCAAATAGTAGTACTTGATGGAAAAACATTAGGAAATGTAGATTTTTCAAAACTTAACGAATTTGGCAAGGTAACATATTATGATTTAACTTCAAGGAATGAAGTGGAAGAAAGAATAGAAAATGCCAATATAGTATTAACTAATAAAGTTGTATTAAATGAAAATAATTTAAAGAATGCTAAAAATTTAGAATTAATCTGTGAAATGGCAACTGGATTTAATAATATAGATATAAAGTATGCTAAAGAAAATAATATAGCAGTAACTAATGTAGCTGGATATTCTACAAATACAGTAGCACAACATACTTTTGCTATGGCACTTAATTTATATGATAAGATTTCATATTTTGATAATTATGTTAAATCTAAAGAATATTCAAGATCTAATATCTTTACCAATGTAGATGAAGTTTATAAAGATATTGATGGTAAGGTATGGGGAATAATTGGACTTGGAGCTATTGGAAAAAGAGTTGCTAAAATTGCAGATGCATTTGGATGTAAAGTGGTTTACTATTCAACTTCAGGAAAGAACTCAAATTCAGAATATGACAGGGTGTCTTTTGAAGAATTATTAGAGAAAGCGGATGTAATATCTATACATGCTCCACTAAATGAAAATACAAAAGGATTAATGAATCATGAAGCATTTAAGAAAATGAAAGAATATAGCATACTAATTAATATGGGAAGAGGTCCAATAGTAGTGGATGCAGATTTAGCAAAGGCTATAGATGAAAACTTAATAGGTGGTGCAGGCTTAGATGTATTTGAAATAGAGCCAATTCCAGAAAACAATCCATTATTAAGTGTTAAAAATAAAGAAAAATTAGTTTTAAGTCCTCATATAGCATGGGCAAGTGAAGAGGCTAGAAACAGATTATTTAATGACTTATTAGAAAACATAAGAGTTTATAATAAGGGTGAAATGAAAAATAGAGTAGAGCGTTAATATATGTATAAGCAAAGTGGACTGAGTAATTGAACTTAGGAATGCTAAAATGAGTATTGTCCCATTTTAGCTTGTTCCTAATATAAAATTAAGACAAGCAGTAAATGTGACAATACTCATTAAGTATTCTCAAAGTCCAATTACAATGCCAATTTGCCTATTACATATATTAACACATACTTTACAAGGTATTTATTTTATATACAGAGAAAAATTACTTACCTTTATTTTTAGCAACTGAATAAAGAACTACTTCGGTAGCTAAAAATGTTGTAAAAATTGCCATTTCCATAATGTTATTCCTTTTCTATGCAAGGAATTATTTAAGTTTCAATTTATGCATATATTAACACTTGGATATTATAGAACCACATGTTCCATTATAGCTCCTAATACACCGTAATCTTCATTGCTTTCTGCTATGTATTTTGCATGTTGTTTCATGTCTTCTGGAGCATTTTTCATAACAAAGCTAAAGTCAGCTTCATTTAACATTTCTATATCATTATAGTAATCTCCAAATGCCATTGTTTCTTCTTTTGAGATATTATCAGCTTCCATTATTTTTCTTAAAGCAGTACCTTTATTTACTGTTTTATTCATTATATCAAGCCAGATTTCACCAGCTACAACTACGTTTAAGTCATTTCCGAATAATGGATTTATAACTGGATTTGAATTTTTGATTGCGTGATCTAAATCACATATAGTAACTTTGATTATATCATCTTCAACTTTAGATATATCTTCAACAACTTCATATTTTACATAATATTTTTGTATTTCTTTTAAGTATTCTTCAGAACAATTTTCTATATAAGCACATTCTGCTCCACATAATACTATAGTAGTATTTTCTATATTTTTAGCTGTTTTTATTATATCTTGTACCAAGTTCTTTTCTATAACATCCTTAAATATTAATTTATTATTATCATATACTAATGCTCCGTTATCAGTAATATATGATAGTTTATTAGCTATTGGACCAAAGTTTGTTTGTAATGTAGCATATGGTCTACCGCTAGCTATAACTAATTTAACATCTTTTTCTGTTATTAAATCTAAAACTTCTGTGAAGCTTTCTGGTAAATGTCCTTTTTCATCTAATAAAGTTCCATCCATATCTGTTGCGATTAATTTTATCATAAAGTCCTCCTTAAAGTGCTTGTACTTTTAATTTAGGCTATGTTTTAGCAAAGTGTTGATATATGCATAAGCAAAGTGGGCTGAGTAATTGAACTTAGGAATGCTAAAATGAGTATAGTCCCATTTTAGCTTGCTCCCAATATAAAATTGC
>NZ_JAVJAN010000089.1:0-2703 GCF_031344075.1 Clostridium aquiflavi | reverse complement strand
CTGACTGATACTAATAGGTCGAGGGCTTGACCAATAAATAATTGTTATATACAATTTATGTGCAATTTTGAAAGAACATTCTTTCAATTGAATAATAACTCACTTAGCATAGCTAAAGGAGTATAGTTTTAACTAAATCATTAGATTTAGAAAGACTAGTATCTGGTGATGATGGCATAGAAGTAACACTCCTACCCATTCCGAACAGGAAAGTTAAGATCTATAGCGCCGAAGGTACTGCACGGGAGACTGTGTGGGAGATTAGGACGTTGCCAGGTTTATTTGCGTGATTAGCTCAGTTGGTAGAGCACCTGACTCTTAATCAGGGTGTCCAGGGTTCGAATCCCTGATGACGCACCAATAATAAAAGCTACTGAATTTTTCAGTAGCTTTTTTTTATAAAAAATTATAAAATCTTTAGATATTAATAAGGTATTGTATTATAGATATATATTGGCTAAGAACTAAAACTAGCATATTAGTCTATAAAATTTTTCATAGTATGTTCAAATAGAAATTGTGATTAAAAAATATGTTTCTAAAGTTATTCACAATTAAATTAAGTTATAAACAGGTATTCATAAATTATTATGAATACCTGTTTATAAATATATAATAATTTATATATTATGTGGAAAAATAATTAAATATAGACTTTTTTAATAATATTACTAAAAAGTTTAAATATTATTAAAGCAGTAAAAATAGTATTTATTTTTTAGTAACAAATTATTAAGTCTATTATATTATTGAACATTATAATTTTATGTTTTAATGGGGGATTAAATTATAGTAAACATTAATATATTAGTTATTAGAAATATAATTTTGTATTTGGGGGAATCTTACATGGATATGATGATTGTATTAAGCTTAATTTTTGCATTTGTAGCTTTAATTTTAGCATTTTTATTAGAAGGTGGAGTAATTACTGCATTATTTCAACTTACAGCTGCAATAATAGTATTTGGTGGTACTTTGGGTGCATTAGGTATATCATTCCCAGGAAATGTACTTAAAAAATTTCCTAAAGTTATGTCTATAGCATTTAAAAAGAGAAAAAATAAGATGGAAGAAAATTTATTGTTTTTTAAAGATATATCTACAAGAACTAGAAAAGATGGACTTTTATCATTAGAAAAAGAAGTTTCTAAAAATAGTGATTTAGATCCATTTATAAAAAAAGGACTTCAATTAGCTATAGATGGAGTAGAACAGTCATCTATTAAGAGTATTTTAGAAACTAAATTAGAGCAAATATCAGAAAGACATCAAGTTGGAATAGAAATGTTTGCAGCAGCAGGTGGATATGCACCTACCATGGGGATAATAGGAACAGTTATGGGACTTATTCAAGTAGTTAGTAACTTAAATGATCCTACTGTATTAGGACCTAAAATAGCAGCAGCTTTTATAGCAACATTATATGGAATTTTAAGTGCAAATATTTTTTGGTTACCAATTGCTAATAAGTTAAAAGTCTTGGATATGGAAGAATATAATGAAAAAGAGATGATTATTAAAGCAATAGTATTAATTCAACAAGGTACAAATCCCAATACTCTTGTAAGTAAACTTGAAGGATTTTTAACAGAGAAGCAATCTAAATTATTAGAGGGTGAATAATTATATGAGGAAAAAAAGAGAAAATAAAGAAAATAGTGAAAGATGGTTACTAACCTATTCTGATTTAATAACTTTGCTAATGGTTTTATTTGTAGTGTTATATGCTTCTTCAAATGTAGATAAACAAAAGTATAAACAAATATCTAATTCCTTTAAACAAGCATTTAGTATAGGTGATGCACAAGGAGTTATAGAAGAAACAGGAGAAGAAACTAATGAAAATAGCATTGTGAATGATGCTGTAATGGTTGAATCAGAAAAGCTTGATACGGCTAAAAGTAAAGTTGATGAGTTAATTAAGGAATATAATTTAGAAGGTAGCGTTTCAACTCAAATACAAGAAAGAGGTCTTATAATAAGCTTTAATGATAATGTTTTTTTTAACAGTGGAGATGCAACTATTAAAAATGAGTATAAGCAAAAGTTAATATCTATATCTAAAATATTAAATGATATAGATAATTATATAAGAGTTGAGGGAAACACCGATAATGTAGCTATAAATACAGAAAATTTTCATTCTAATTGGCAGCTATCTGCAATTAGAGCAGCTAATGTAGTAGAGTTTCTTGCTAAAGAAGGAAATATAAGTTCTGATAGGCTTTCTGCTATTGGGTATGGTGAATATAGACCTATAAAGAGCAATGATAGTAAAGAAGGACAAGCAGCTAATAGAAGAGTTGATATAGTTATATTAAACAACGAGTATAATAAATCAGAAACAGCATCTATTAAATAATTTATTGCATTTTTATCCATATATATTCTCTATTTTTATTTATAAATTAAGTTTAACATTTTTATGATTTTTTAAACAATAAAAATTTTCAAAAATAAGAATATTTTATAGTAATTTAGAGTATTTAGACGTATATTGAATATAATGTCGATATACGTCTAAAAATACTGTTGACATAATAATAGAAAGTCTATATAATTATGTCTTGTTGAGGTCATCAAACAAAACAAATGATTTCAACTGAAAGAAAAAATCTTTCAAAGGATCTGGTGATGATGGCATGGAAGTAACACTCCTACCCATTCCGAACAGGAAAGTTAAGATCCATAGCGCCGAAG
>NZ_JAVJAN010000088.1:0-2777 GCF_031344075.1 Clostridium aquiflavi | reverse complement strand
AACTAATATATCTCCATTTTTATTGAAAATGAATTTACTTAATTTTTCATTTTCTTCAATTTCAGTTCTTAAACCTTCTGTATTATACCTACTTACTAAAGTGTTTCCTTCTTTAGTTATAGCTTTTACTGCTTGATTTAGAGTGTTGTATTCAAATAGATTATTACCACTTGGAGTTTCTTCTTTTATTGTATTTCCTTGTTTATTATAAGTAAAGTAGTTTACTCCATTTTTATTGTATTGTTTTTATCTTTTCTACTATTACGTTCTATTTCTACTAATTCTTTTTTATTTTAGTTATTTTCTCTATAAGTAAATTACCATAAAATCGAAATCTTATAACCAAACTATTTGTTCTACTTAATTTCATATATCCAAATTATAATTTATTTACAACTAAAAAAACAAAACTCCAATAGACAAATTATTAACATCCATTGAAGTTTTGCTATCAGCTTAAATTATACACTAAAATAAATTTCGGATAATTCTTTACTTCGGTAATATATTTTTCACTATTATTTTATTTATTGTATGATACACATCCAATAAAATCAATTTCATTACCACTATATTCTATGTGGTTACATATTCCATCATAATGAAAATCATAAAGTAATACTATACTATTATATTCTTTATTAAGTTTGTCGTTATACTTTTCATTAAATTTAGGTATTATATCATAATCACTTGAAAATCCTTGAAGTAACTCTTGAAAATCTTTTAATCCTTCTTCAATCCAATCTATTTCTGAAAAATCTATATCATAATGCTGAATTCTAAACTTCTCTTTGAATTGTGATAGTATTGAATCTCCATCATCTGTATACTTAATTTCCATGAATTCCTCAAATTTTTTTGCATCTGTAAAATTACCAAGCCATAATGATACAATATTTTCTTTTTTCATTTTATTTTCTCCTCTCTATTATTTTATTTGCAATCCATTTGGTAATGAATCTATCCCACCATCTAATCTATAGTTTGCCCAATTATTTAGCCTTCTCTTAAAAGTATTATAATCCAATGAACTGTCAATTATCTTTAATAATTCATTATGTGCTGTAGTTGAACCTTTTCCACCGTGCTTTCCCTTTGGATTAACAAATTCTACATCTTTTGTTGAACTCCTTAACTCTTTTATCTGTTCAGCTGTTATACCCCATTCTTTAAATTTAGGTGTTCTTGAAACTAAATGCCATTCATGTAAACCACCAGGCTGTCTTAATCTGTCTTCTATAGTTTCTCTTAATTTAGAATCTTTCCATATTTCATTCAATTCATCACTTGTTAATGAATTGAAAAATTTGTTAAACTCCTCATTTCTAACTGAGGGAATATCTTCAGATATTAGTCCATAAGCGTTACTTCCTAACTCAGTTGCTTTTTTAATTGTAGGCTTATTAGATGACACTTCATTTTTATTAGCTTTAAGCTTATTATACGCATCAGCCATTTCTTGTTTAGAATTATATTGTCCTCTATTCTCATTTTGGAACTTATTCCATGAATTTTCCTTATTATTTCCTGGTGGGCACATCTCATACCCACTAGGATCATAGTACCCCACAGGATTATTTCCACAATAAGCATAAAGATTTAGTCCATCACCTCTATATACATCTTCCTGAGTAAATCTACCGATCACAGGGTTATAGAATCTAGCTCTTAAATAATATTGCTGAGTTATTCCATCAAATTGTTGACCTGTATAAGTCATTCTATTATGAACTTCTTCTCTTGAATCAAGTACATTACCAAAAGCATCATAATAATATTCATTCTTAATATTTCCAGAATCATCTGTTATAAAATCAGTGCTGCCCTGCTCATCAACAGAATAATAATATCGTGACAAACTGTAATTTATTGAGCTGTTTGTTTTGTCAGCAATGTCAGCTGCGACAATTTCATACCCTCTAGTAAATCTAGAAATTACATTATAATCTTCATCACTTTCAACTAAAATATCTCCATTTTTATTGAAAATGAATTTACTTAATTTCTCATTTTCTTGAATTTCAACTCTTAAGCCTTCTGTATCATATCTACTAACTAAAGTGTTTCCTTCTTTAGTTATGGCCTTTACTTGTTGGTTTAAAGTATTATACTCAAAGATGTTATTTCCATCTTTTGTTTCTTCTTTTATTGTATTTCCTTGCTTATCGTAAGTAAAGTAGTTTATACCAGAATCCTTGTGTAATTCTTTCAATTGGTTCTTTACATTATAAACATATCTTTCAGTTATATCATTTGTAGTTTTTGTTAGCCTATTTCCTACCTTATCGTAAGTGAAATTCTCTTGTCTTCCATCATAGCTTGAATCAACTAATCTGTTCATGCTGTCATAAGAATAGAAATTCTTATGCTTTGAACTTACTTTTTGTAGTCTATTTCCATTTAAATCATAAGCATATTTATAATCTACTAATACTTCACCATTTGATGTTATTGTAACTAAACTTTCTACATTTCCATCACCATCATAGGTATAATCTGATTTTATTCCATTCCCTAAAGTTACAGATTTTATATTATGATTTTTGTAATAATCATAGACTGCTAAAGTATTTTTATTATCATCTACTATTGCCTTTACTCTATCAGCATCATCATAACTATAAATACTGCTCTTTCCTGTGATGTCTTTTATACTCTTGATATTATTATTTTTATCATAAGTATAACTTATTAAGGTTCTTCCTGATGCACTCTTACTTTCAAGTAATTTTTCATCATTATATGTGTAATTATACATCATATTTCCAGTGTAT
>NZ_JAVJAN010000087.1:0-2796 GCF_031344075.1 Clostridium aquiflavi | reverse complement strand
ATGAAACTCACTGCTCACATACGTTTGCAGGAGTAAGTTCGAGTAACCAAATTATAAATTTGGACTCTCACTTAAACAGCTCGACAAATTACAGTTTGTCACGACATTATTATTCTGTTGATGAACAGGGCAGCACTGATTTTATAACAGATGATTCTGAAAATGTTAAGAATGAATACTATTATGATGCATTTGGTAATGTAATTGATTCAAGAGAAGAAGTTCATAATAGGATAACTTATACTGGACAGCAGTTTGATGGAATAACTAAGCAATATTATTTAAGAGCTAGATTCTATAATCCAGTTATAGGTAGCTTTACGCAGGAAGACGTTTATAGGGGCGATGGATTAAATCTTTATGCTTATTGTGGGAATAATCCAGTTAGGTATTATGATCCTAGTGGATATGAGATGTGTCCAGCAGGAAACAATAAGCAAAGAAATAATAATCAAAATGAATGGAATAAGTTCCAAAATGAGAATAGAGGACAATATAATTCTAAACAAGAAATGGCTGACGCGTATAATAAGCTTAAAGCTAATAAAAATGAAGTGCCAGCTAATAAGCCTACAATTAAAAAAGCAACTGAGGTGGGAAAACCTAGAAAAGGAGATAAATATCATACATTCCATGAATTTGAGTTAAAAAGTGATTTTCATTATGCAAGTGATTCAGTACAATTTAGACAAGCAAATAAGTCATTAATAGAAAGATTGAATAATGATGTTAAATTTAGAAAAGATATGTTTAAAAGAAATCCAGAATTAAAATCATGGTTAGATAGTAATTCTAATTTATCTAATAGTCCAACAGGATTTACTTGGCATCATTCAGAAAAAAATGGAATTTTGGAACTAGTTAATAGAGGCGATCATAGTACTAATTTTAATATATATCATCCTACAGGAAAAGGAGGAAGAGACATATGGGGAGGAGGCAAACTTGGAAGAAAAGGTAAATTGGATAAAAATGGAAAAATAAAGAAGTGAGAAAGGTGAAAAGAAATGTTAGAAAAAGAAAAAGAATATAAATTTTACGAAATAATTAACGAATTAAGGAAGAAATATATGCAAGGTGGAGCCAAAATGTTGTATAAGGATAATAATTGGTGCTTATACTCAAGGCATGAAGATATAGAATTAAGTTCAAAGTGCTATATAGATGAATATCCTGATATTGATGATACTAGTTTTGAGGAAATCTTACCAAAGTTTGTTGAAGAAAAGGGGTTACAGATTATTTATAGGGACGAATTATTGCAAGATGTGATAGTATCAGCATTGAATAGAAAAGAAAATGCATCTAATCAAGAGTTACTTGAAGCAATTTACTATTATGATGATAATGATACTTTTTTAGAGTTATAGAGTTAAAATTATATATTTTTACTACTGCTTTATATTAATTTATAAATCAAATTAAGTCAAAGTATTAGAAAGGCAAATTATTTCAGGTATTGGGAGTTGTGACTTTACCAATACAAATTTAGAAAACAGTAGTTTAGAAGAACTTTCAGGAAGTAACGGTTTTATTAGTACAAATTTAAAATACGCAATGTTGGATGGAAGTCAATATATTACAAAGGATAGATTTAATGATGTGAATTTGGAAGGTGCCAATTTAAAAGGAACAAATTTTAATGAAGCTATATTACATGGTGTAATAATTTTAGAACATGATTATAAATACTTAAAGGATTATATAGATAAGAAGAAAGTAATTTTAAAATAAAACAAAATGATAAACCTAGAATGTTAGATTATCTGACTTACTAGGTTTATTTTATATAAAAATTTAATTGAACTAACTCGCTAAAAGCGACGGCTATTTTTTTCACACTACTAATTTGAAATTTATAGTTTCAGATTTTAATAAAGTATGGCAAAATAAAAAGATGTTGCTGTCACAACATCTTTTTATTTTGTAACACATCCGTTTTATATACTTCGAAAGGAGTGTTAATAAAAATGACTGAATTACAAGTCAATTTTCATATCTTTTAGAAAATGACATTGAAGCATGTAAAGGATATTGCTATTTAGTAGCAAAGTCAATTTGTACATCATATAAATTGTTTAATAATGGGATGGAACCAGTAGCATGGCTAAGAAAAGAAATTAGTGCAAGAAAATCAGAGGAATTTGCAACATATTGTGCTATAGTAGTTGATAACTATGACTTAGCAAAGTCTATATCAAGTGAAAACACTATTATAGGAAATTTACTATTAGGAAATATTGAAAAAGCAAAACAATGTATAGATAATATGTCAGAAAAGGAGGGAGTTAAAGATATATTCTTATCTATAGTTAACAATGATCCAAAGAACTTAGAACAAGGCATAATAAAAAGATTAAAAATGTTAAGAAAGCAGCCAATTGATTATTTAACAATTGTTGATATTTGGGCAAGTGCACTAATAAAAATTGCTAAAAAATTAGGAGTAAATGTAGAGGAGATAGATATAGAGGTTATTGAGATGCCAAAGCAATTATTAGATGAAATTAAAATTGATTATGAAAAATGGAAATTACCTTATTATGAACAATTAAATTTATAAACTAAGTTAGTTTAGCCATAATCCAATATAATTTTTGATATAGTTATATTGGATTTATGGCTTTCTTTAATTTGTAAGAATTGTAAGCGTCAAAGAGGTTCTTTCCAATGTTATTGTATTAAAGATAATAGAAAGATAAAAACTATTTATCCAGATGGTGGAATTGAAAGATTTTATTATGATGCAAATGGAAATGTCATAAGGCATATAAGCCCAGAATACTACAATAAAGA
>NZ_JAVJAN010000086.1:0-2927 GCF_031344075.1 Clostridium aquiflavi | reverse complement strand
GCGGGTGTAGCTCAATGGTAGAGCCCTAGCCTTCCAAGCTAGTTACGTGAGTTCGATTCTCATCACCCGCTCCATTAAAACAACTGATGTCAGTTGTTTTTTTATTCTTTGAGAAATTATGTTATTCTTAGATTAGCTCTTAAAAAGGCACATGGTTAAAAAAATTGACAGCTTCAAAAAATCGCTAAGGCGACTTTTTATTTTATATTTATACATCTATAGCTCAGCTGGATAGAGCGTTGGACTTCGAATCCAAGCGTCGCAGGTTCGAATCCTGTTAGATGTACCATAAACATAGTGATACCAATAGTTTATAGACAGTATAAACTATTGGTATTTTTTTTGTTATCTTCTTATATTTTTAGTGCAATATTTGAATATTGTTTCATAGTAACTAAAACTTTATAGTGTTATATGTATTATTTATTAGTTAATGTTAAATAATATTACAAGTAGATTTTAAATTGCATATAAAAATGTTTATATAAGGGGAGACTATAAATAATGAGAAAGTTATCAAATAAAATGCTATATAGATTTTTAGTAATGTTTTTAACTATATTATTATTTTTTAATAATTATTATACCTATGCTTATGCATATAGTATATATAAAGTAAATAGCAAGAGTGAAGTAAGATTAGAAGATGATTTTTATAATTACATAAATGATGATTGGCTAAGTAAAGCCAAATTACCTAAAGGTTATACAACCTATAGTTCTTTTGAAGAAGCAAATATAAAAGTAAAACAAGATTTAAAGAACATTATAAATGATATAAGAAGCAATAAAAATAAGTATCAAGATAGTAGTGAAGAAATAAAGATTCTAAATTTATATGATAATTATTTAGATGAAAATAATAAAAAAACAGAAGGAATAAAAATATTAAGAAATTATATAGAAAATATACATAATATACAGACACTAGATGATTTTAGAAATTATTTAACAGATTTAAATGCATTCTCTACGCAATCTATAATTAATATAGGAGTAGGAGCTGATTTGAAAAATAGCACTGTTAATATTCTTTATATAGGTGAAAGTGATCTTGGATTAAACAACTCAGAATATTATATAGAAAGAAATGATTTAAATAAAAAAATAGAAACTGAATATAAGAAATACATATCGAAATTATACAAGTTGATTGGAGAATCTAGAAACAATGCTAATAAGAAAGCAGATAGATTCTATGAAATGGAAAAAAAATTAGCTAAAAATATTCCTACTATAAAACAAAATGCAGAAGATTTAGATATAATAAAGAAATCTTACAATATATATTCAGTAAAAGAATTAGATGAATTAGCATCTAATATTAAATTTAATGAAATATTTAAGAAGTTAAATATAGATGATCCAAATAAAATAGTTGTAAATAATCCACAGTATATCAAACAATTAAATAAATTAATGATTGAAAATAATATTGAAGATATAAAATTATTTTTAGAAACTAATATACTTATGAAGAGTTCAGATTACTTATCAAAAGATTTTAGAGATGCCAGTGATGGTTTAAGTAAAACAATTTATGGAATAAAGGATAAAATAAGTGATGAAGAAAAAGCAATTAACTTAGTTAATTCAGTTTTAAGTGAGCCATTAGGAAAAATATATGTAAAAAAACATTTTAGTGAAGATTCAAAGAAAGAGGTAGAAACATTAACTTCTGAAATAATAGATAATTTTAAATATAGAATAAATAATTTAGAGTGGATGAGTGAAATTACAAAAGAAAAAGCAGTGAAAAAACTTAATAATATTAATGTTAAGATAGGATATCCAGATGTGTGGAGAGATTATGCACAATTAACAATAAAAAGTCACAATAATTGTGGATGTTTATTAGAAAACGTATTAAATGTATATAGTTTTCAATTAAAAGAAGAACTATCATTGTTAAATAAAGAAGTAGAACGTAATTCGTGGGAAATGTCACCTCAAACAGTTAATGCATACTATAATCCAACTAAAAATGAAATAGTATTTCCAGCAGCAATACTTCAGAAGCCATTTTATGATATAAAAAATAATAAAGTAGAAAATTTAGGGGGGATTGGAGCAGTTATTGGTCATGAGTTAACTCATGCATTTGATAATACTGGTTCTAAATTTGATGAATGTGGAAATTTAAATAATTGGTGGACAGATAAAGATTACAAAGAATTTAATATTAGAAGCAAGAGAGTAATGGATTATTACTCACATATCCAAATTAACAGTGGGGAATTTGTTGATGGAAAACTTACATCAGGTGAAAATATAAGCGATTTAGGTGGAGTTGCATGCATAATAGATATAGCTAATAACATTAATAATGTTAATTTAAAGGAGCTATTTAAAAATTACGCAATTATTTGGAGGGGAATTAATACTAAAGAAATGGAATCCTATCTTTTGAAAAATGATGTACATTCCCCTAAAAAGGCAAGAGTTAATATTGTATTAAGTCAATTTGAAGAATTTTATAATGTTTATGGTATAAAACAAGGCGATGATATGTATGTATCTCCAGAAAATAGAATAAAAGTATGGTAGGAAGTTAATAATATGGTAAAAACATAGCCTAGTGTATCCGCATATGGATAATTAAGAAAAATAAAACAAATAATAATAAATTAAAGATATTCTCTAATATCAGATAATTAGATATATATTTACATTATCTGATATGATAGAATAAATCTCGTCGCTGAGGTGACAACAAACAACACTCAAAATAATGTTTAAACAAAAACATTAAAAAAAGTGTTGACACAAATTGAGATAAATGATAATATTAAGAAGTCGCTTAAGTGCGACAGATTAAAACAAAAGTTGACAATAAAGTCAACAAAAAGAAAATTTGGTCTTTGAAAATTGAACAGAAATCAAGAAACATTAAAATAAACCAGCAATTCTTTATTTGAGTAAGTCAA
>NZ_JAVJAN010000085.1:0-3410 GCF_031344075.1 Clostridium aquiflavi | reverse complement strand
ACTCATAATACCTTTAAAACACATTATTTTAAAAGTTATCCACAAATTTTTTAATAATATAAATTCCTAAAGAATAAAAAAACATAGAATTATTCATTATAAATTCTTAAATAAGCTTGGATTTTTAGACTTATAAAATTTTACTACTCTAATATAATAAATATTAATAGTTGCAATTGTAGGTGATGCCAATAGCATTCCTATAGGTCCCCAGAATGCGCCACCTATTATTACCCCCATAATGATCCAAAATGGTTTCACTCCTACTTTTGATCCTATAAGCTTAGGATCAAGATACCAAGCATCAAATTGTTGAATTAAAAGTAGAAGCACAAATACTATAAGAGCCTTCATAGGTGAAACAAATATGCACACTGTAGCACCAACAACTTCTCCTATAAAAGGTCCAAAGTAAGGTATCATATTAGTAATAGCTACTATGATTGATAATAATAGTGCATATGGAGCTTTAACTATTACTAAACCAACTAAAGCTATAAGCCCTATTATAGCAGAATCTATAGCCTTTGCTCCTATATACACTCCTATCATCTTGTTATAAGTTTTACAAACATTAATTAATTCATTAGCCTTCTTTTCTTTTAAAATTATATAAGTTATAGTTTTTAAACCATATAATAATCCATCTTTGTCACATAATACATAAACAGCTATTAAAAATCCGAATACTATTTTTACTAAGTTTCCTGTAAAAGATAATAAATATCCTAACATGCCTTGTAATAAAGTTATTGTAAAATTACCCATTTTAATTGATAAAAGTTCAATTTTATCTACTAAACCAGCGTCAACTATTAACTCACTTAATCTAGGGTTTTTAATAGCTGTGTTAATCCATTCTTGAATTGTTTCCATATATATAGGTACTTCTTTAATTATGCTACCAATACTATCTATCAAACTAGGTATAGTAAATAAGAAAAACATTATTATTATTCCTGTTATAACTGCATATGTTGCTAATATAGATTTTCCTCTTGAAAGTTTACATCTTTTTTCAAAAAGCATCATTATAGGATTTAATATATATGTAAAAATTAAAGCATATATAAATGGCGATATAATAGATAGAAAATGTTTTGCTATATTAAAGAAAAACTCATAATTATCTATTATTTTATATACAATAATACCAATAATAGCAATTACTAATATATCCTTGTATTTTACATTCCTATTTATAATCATTCCCTTTCTCCTCTCTTAAAATATTCTTACGTATTACCAAATATTATATCATATATTAATTTAATAAAGATTAATTCTTTGTTAAATTAATTATGTATTACCATATTTAATTTAACAGTGACTTAATCCTTGTTTTTAATATTCTCAGGCTCTGTTTTAAATATGTGTTAATATATACAATGGGTAAAGTGGCATTGTAATTGAACTTATGTATATATCAACACTCTACTAAAACATAGCCATAGCATTAAATAAAAATAGCTAGAAACTTAAAATTAAAGTTTCTAGCTATTTTTTTAATTACATTTTTTCTACTACATCTATTCCTAATAGTTCTAATCCATTCTTTATTACTTGTAAACTACTTCTTACTAAGCTTAATCTAGTTGCTTTTAAAACTTCATCATCTAAATTTAAAACTGAATGAGCATTATAGAATTTGTTAAATGATTTTGCAACTTCTATAACATATCTTGTTAAAATTGATGGTTCTAACTTATCAGTAGCAAGTTTAATTTGATTATTGAAATTAGCTAAAACTTTAACTAATTCAAATTCTTCTTTTGAAGATAATTTACTAAAATCAACCTCTGAAGAAATATTCTCTGCTCTACTTAATATGCTGTTAGCTCTAGCATAAGAATATTGAACATAAGGACCTGTTTCTCCTTCAAATGATAAGATTTCTTTCCAATCAAATACGATATCTTTTTCTCTTGAATTCTTTAAGTAAGTGAAAATAATAGCTCCAACACCTATTTTCTTAGCTACTTCTTCTTTATTTTCAAGATTTGGATTCTTTTCATTTATAACTTCTAAAGTTTTTTCAACTGATTCTCTTATCAAATCATCAAGTAAAACAACTTCTCCCTTTCTTGTAGAAAGCTTTCTATCTGCAAATTTAACTAATCCAAATCCAACATGAACACAATCATTTGCCCATTCATGTCCTGCAAGTTCTAACACTTTAAATACTTGTTTAAAATGTAATGCTTGTGGGCTTCCAACTACATAGATACTCTTGTAGAAATCATAAGTTTTCTTTCTATACATAGCAGCAGCTAAATCTCTTGTTGCATATATAGATGCTCCATCACCTTTTAATACTATACAAGGTGGCATATTATAATCATCTAACATTACAACCTGTGCTCCATTACTTTCTACAAGTAATCCCTTATCCTTTAATTCATTAACTACTACATCCATTTTATCATTATAGAATGCTTCTCCTGCTAATGAATCAAATTTAACTCCTAATATATCATATACTCTTTCAAATTCCTTTAAACTTAAATCTCTAAATCTCTTCCATAAAGCTTGTGCTTCTGGATCTCCTGTCTCTAGCTTTTTAAAATACATTCTTCCTTCGTCTTCTAAGCTAGGATCTTTTTCTGCTTCTTCATGGAATTTAACATAAATTCTAAGAAGTTCATCAATTGGAGCTTTTTCTAAAGCTTCTTCATCAACCCATCTATTATAAGCTGATATAAGCTTACCAAATTGAGTTCCCCAATCTCCTAAATGATTTAAACCTACAACATCATATCCTTCTTTTTTAAACATTTTGTATAAAGAATTACCAATGGCTGTAGTAAATAAATGTCCTACATGGAATGGTTTTGCAATATTAGGTGAAGAATATTCAACACAAACTGTTTTACCGTCTCCTATGTTAGATTCACCATAGTTATCTCCATCTTTTAATATCTTATTGATTGTATTTTCAGCAAATACTCCTTTATCAACAAAGAAATTTAAATATGGTCCAAGATTTTCAATTCTTTCAAATCCTTCTTTGTTAATAGCATCTTTTAAAGTTTCAGCTATCATATTAGGTGCTTTTCTCATTACTTTAGAAAGTTGAAAACATGGAAAAGCATAATCCCCCATTTCAGACTTAGGTGGTATTTCAATAAGTTTTTCTATAGCATTAACATCCAAATCTACATGTTCTTTAATTAGCTGTGCAATTTTATTTTTGTAATCCATAAGTATCCTCCTAGAAGTTTATTATTTAATCTTTCGCTCTTTTTTAAAACAGAGCCAAGTTTATAACTATGTACTTTTATTTTATATTTTTATAAAGAACAAAATCGCTAAGGCGACTTTGGAGCTGTCGATTTTTTTAGCCATGCGCCCTTTCCAAACGCAGTGCAGGAATAATGGTGCGGCATATGATTATTTTTTATTCTTTAGGG
>NZ_JAVJAN010000084.1:0-3490 GCF_031344075.1 Clostridium aquiflavi | reverse complement strand
TGTACATCTCATGTTAAGGTTAAACTTTAGCTTTTAAAATTGCTATATTTACAGCTTATTAATTTAAATACATCTCATGTTAAGGTTAAACTTACAATATAAGCATAATTTTGTGGACTTATTAGAATAATTTAAATACATCTCATGTTAAGGTTAAACACGTTTTTTATTCTCCTTTAAAAACACTTAGAGTTTCATTTAAATACATCTCATGTTAAGGTTAAACAGAAGTTAAAGCTTACTGCAATTGTGGAATGTAGTGAATTTAAATACATCTCATGTTAAGGTTAAACTTACAGCAACAGGCTCAATATCTCCAGGAGGAATATTTAAATACATCTCATGTTAAGGTTAAACTAATACTTTGAACAGTAACCCTACTATCATAATCACATTTAAATACATCTCATGTTAAGGTTAAACTTTAATATTGCTTTCCCATTTTCTCGTCCATACACTATTTAAATACATCTCATGTTAAGGTTAAACGAGAATGTATGTTTAAATTCAAAAAAGAACAAACAAATTTAAATACATCTCATGTTAAGGTTAAACCTTAAATTACTTTGCAGTTTTTCATTAGTATCAATAATTTAAATACATCTCATGTTAAGGTTAAACTTTTTTAGGACTTACAGAAGAAGAGTGCATAAAGCTATTTAAATACATCTCATGTTAAGGTTAAACGCAACTAAATCCAGATTTAATAGGTACTTTAATTTTGATTTAAATACATCTCATGTTAAGGTTAAACTAGCAGTATCACCTGGAGAAAAATACAATGGTTTATTTAAATACATCTCATGTTAAGGTTAAACGGAGCAATAAGAGATTTTATAAAATGGCAACAAAATTTAAATACATCTCATGTTAAGGTTAAACTACTAATTTTGGTTTTGCTTTGCAAGATTTTAATTTATTTAAATACATCTCATGTTAAGGTTAAACTTTTTAGCGTGTCAATAGTAACACGTCATTTTTTACGATTTAAATACATCTCATGTTAAGGTTAAACGCAAGTTTCAACTGATGTTGGAAATTATTCACGTACATTTAAATACATCTCATGTTAAGGTTAAACTAGATTTATCTAAGACTTTTCTTCACATTTATTTTCATTTAAATACATCTCATGTTAAGGTTAAACTGGAAGTAGTTTAGTTCGCAATAGGATCATAGGAATTTAAATACATCTCATGTTAAGGTTAAACGGATCATTCAACAACCTTATAAAGCAGAGAATCTATTTAAATACATCTCATGTTAAGGTTAAACTAATACTTACTACAAACGGAGTAATAGTTGATAAATTTAAATACATCTCATGTTAAGGTTAAACAAGTAGACTATATGAAATGTCTAAGGATTTTATAGTATTTAAATACATCTCATGTTAAGGTTAAACAATTACTTTTATAATTGTAGAGTACAGCTTTTATTATTTAAATACATCTCATGTTAAGGTTAAACTATTTCTCACCTACTTTCTGTTTTATTGCATTAAAAAATTTAAATACATCTCATGTTAAGGTTAAACTTTATCTGCTACAGGAGAAAAATATCATTCTAGACCATTTAAATACATCTCATGTTAAGGTTAAACGGTGCTTGATTTGAATCATATCCAACTTTAATAGAAATTTAAATACATCTCATGTTAAGGTTAAACTCACCATTAGAAAGAAAACAGTTAGAAAAAAAAATATTTAAATACATCTCATGTTAAGGTTAAACTGGCTTTTAAATCATAATTAAAACATAATAAGCTAATTTAAATACATCTCATGTTAAGGTTAAACTATAAATGCTTTTTATCAACTCCAAAGAAAATACAATTTAAATACATCTCATGTTAAGGTTAAACATGGGCGTTGGTATTACTTAGATGAAAGTGGAGCTAATTTAAATACATCTCATGTTAAGGTTAAACACATGAGAATATGTTCTTAAAGTTTGTTCAACATTAATTTAAATACATCTCATGTTAAGGTTAAACGTCAGTTCCAGTTCCTCTTTATCTGCTTTTAAATCATTTAAATACATCTCATGTTAAGGTTAAACACTTGGTTCAAATGTTGCTTGCTATGGAATTGGATAATTTAAATACATCTCATGTTAAGGTTAAACTCGTATAAATCTAATAACACTTCTGTCACTAGCTTATTTAAATACATCTCATGTTAAGGTTAAACTTTAGAAATAATATTAAGGAACATTAGTATTAATAAATTTAAATACATCTCATGTTAAGGTTAAACGGGGAGGTCATGCATCTGGATTCATATTGAATGTAGGATTTAAATACATCTCATGTTAAGGTTAAACTATATTTGCTCCAGAACTTAGAAGCATAGTAGCGATTTAAATACATCTCATGTTAAGGTTAAACTATACAAATACCACAAAATCGTTTTGATTGCATGGTATTTAAATACATCTCATGTTAAGGTTAAACCATTTTAGTACAATGAGTGATTCAGGATATGACTAATTTAAATACATCTCATGTTAAGGTTAAACTTACTTACTGCTTTGTTTAAGTTAAATACATAATATTATTTAAATACATCTCATGTTAAGGTTAAACTTTATCTAAAGAAGAAACAACATTATTAGAAAACATTTAAATACATCTCATGTTAAGGTTAAACACTGCAAAAGAAGGTGGGGTTTTTGCTGCTGTTGCATTTAAATACATCTCATGTTAAGGTTAAACTAATATAGATTCAATTATAAGAGCGTGGAAAACTGAATTTAAATACATCTCATGTTAAGGTTAAACGTTTCAGAAAGAGAAGTTATTGCTGTAGTTCTCATATTTAAATACATCTCATGTTAAGGTTAAACATACTTACATATTTGCTTTGGTTCATCAAATTCATAATTTAAATACATCTCATGTTAAGGTTAAACTATGAAATTGAACTTGAAAATTTACCAATATCTAATATTTAAATACATCTCATGTTAAGGTTAAACGAAGGTGGGTTTTACATTCGTGAAGCGGGTATATTATTTAAATACATCTCATGTTAAGGTTAAACTTGCACAACAGCTAGGAAAAGAAAAAGCAGAGTCATATTTAAATACATCTCATGTTAAGGTTAAACTTATTCCTTCTTCTATGTATTTAATTTTTTCTGGATTTAAATACATCTCATGTTAAGGTTAAACACTCTATAGGCTGTAACAAAACCTAATTTATTTTCATTTAAATACATCTCATGTTAAGGTTAAACTATTTCTTGCCTTGGATATTTGATTTAATAAAATATTTAAATACATCTCATGTTAAGGTTAAACCTTTAAAAAACTATTTCTTCTTTTTTACATAAGAATTATTTAAATACATCTCATGTTAAGGTTAAACCTACATAGACATTAGTTCCTGTTGCTTCTACTATTATTTAAATACATCTCATGTTAAGGTTAAACCCATAGTAAAATAGCCATTCTCTAAAATCAATAATATCACTAAAGCATTGAAACT
>NZ_JAVJAN010000083.1:0-3803 GCF_031344075.1 Clostridium aquiflavi | reverse complement strand
AAGCAAAGTGGACTGAGTAATTGAACTTAGGAATGCTAAAATGAGTATAGTCCCATTTTAGCTTGTTCCCAATATAAAATTGTACTGTGTGAAAGTTCGTGTTTCCAAATGTAAAATTTGGACACTTACTTTTGACAAGCAGTAAATGTGACAATATTGAAAGGAAACTCGACTTCGCTGAGTAAGTTCGAAAATCTAAATATAAAATTTAGATTCTCACTTAACAATGCTCAAAGTCCAATTACAATGCCCCTTTACCTATTGCATATATCAACATTCATTTAAAACAGAGCTAAGAAAACAAATTATTACTTGTAAGTTATGTAATAGAAAGTATTATTATATTTCATGATAAAGAGATGATGACATTGCTTGACAATGATATTACTAAATAACTATAATTTTCATAGTTATGATGTGAAATATGAAAAGGAGGATATATTAATGGAAAATAAATAAATTTAAGAGATAGGAATGAAAAAATGAAAATTAAATTAAAAGAAAAATCGCATAATCACTCAGAAGGAATATATTCAATTGACTTTTATGCATACCAATCTCAAATAGGTCATTGGAATTCTATGTTCAAGGTATTATTTGCATTTATTACATTATTATTTTGCATTATTGCAGATAATTTTTATGTATCTTTAACTATTGTATTTACTATGGCTTTTATTACTATATACAAAGGTGGAATTCTTTTTCGGGAATATTTGCATCTACTTACTATACCAATGTTTTTTATGATTCTTGGTAGTATTGCAATTGCTATAGGAATATCAACACGACCACTAGGACAATATAATTTGAATTTTCACTGGTTTTATTTATATTCATCAAATGAAAGTATAATAAAAACATTGAAAATTATGATGAAGGCATTTGGAGCAATAAGTGCTATGTATATGATGACTTTATCTACATCAGCTAGTGAAATAATTTCTGTTTTACGTAAACTTCATATACCAAAACTTATCATTGAATTAATGAATATGGTATATAGATTTATATTTATTTTACTAGATGTACAATGCAAAATGAAAAATTCAGCACAATCTAGGTTAGGATATGTTGATTTTAAAACATCTTGTTATTCTTTTGGTAGTACAGCAGGAAATCTTTTGATTGTTTCTTTAAAAAAGGCAAATGCTTATTATGATTCAATGGAGTCTAGATGTTATAATGGTGAGATGAATTTTTTAGAAGAAGATAAAAATATAGAAATAAGTCAAATAGTATTAGCGATAATTTATATGATATGTTTAATAATATTGTGGTTAATAACTAGATAGGAGTAGAGAGTATGAATGAAAGTTCAAATGATGCGATTTTACAGGTGAGAAATTTAAATTATAAATATAACAATGAGAAAGCTGTATTATCAAATGTAAATATTGATATTTATGAAGGTGAAAAAGTAGCCATTCTTGGATCAAATGGAGCAGGTAAATCTACGTTTTTTTTAAATATTAATGGAGTTTTAACACCTAAAAGTGGTGATATTATTTATAGAGGGAAAAAAATATCTAAAAAAGAACTTAATGAATTGAGAAAAAATGTGGGTATTGTATTTCAAGATGCAGATAATCAGATAATTGCTTCAACTGTTTTGGCAGAAGTTTCTTTTGGTCCTATGAATTTAAAATTACCTAAAGAAGAAGTTAAAGAAAGAGTTGAAGAAGCATTATCATATATGAATTTAACAGATTTTAAGAATCGTCCTCCACATTATTTAAGTGGTGGTGAGAAAAAGAGAGTTAGTATTGCAGATATTATTGCAATGAAATCAGAAATTATAATTTTTGATGAACCTACTGCATCATTAGATCCTTTAAATTCAATTATGCTTGAAGAAGTTTTAAAAAAATTATCAGAAGAGAAAAAAACACTTTTAATATCTACTCATGATATAGACTTCGCTTATCGTTGGGCAGAACGTGTTATTGTTTTTGCTAATGGAGAAATTATAGCAGATGGAACACCATTACAAATATTTAAGGATGATAAAATAATAAAATGTGCAAATTTAAAGCGTCCTACTATGCTAGACGTATATGAAATTTTAGTAGATAAAGGCTTAATTAGAAATAATTCCATTTATCCTAAGGATATAGTTGAATTTATTAAAATGTTATAATGTTATATTGAAATTATGTGAATTATAGGATATTAAACCAGATTAAGTTGACAATGTGAATACTTTTACTATAGAATTAAAATTGTTTATAAAAGTAATATGAAAATATTACCATATTATTATAAAAAGGTGCCTGTGGTTTTCTCCGCAGGATAATAGGGAAAAGAGTGAAATTCTCTTACGGTCCCGCCGCTGTATTGGAAGATTTATATTTTATTATGTCACTGGGAAACTGGGAAGACAAAATATAGAGATAATTCTTAAGTCAGAAGACCTGCCTTTTTTATCGGATATATATAGTTACGAGAGATGACTATATATGGACAAGTCTCTTTTAATGTTATTTAATAATGTTATTTAAAGAGATTATTTATGATGCTAGTTTGATGAGTGGGAATCATTGAATGTGGTATCTTTTTTTATTTGAAAGGAGAAATAAAATGAAAGAACAAAAAAACATTAAGAAAATCGCTATTATATTTGCTTTGCTATTTGGAATAACTCCAGCAGTAAATGCGATGCATATTATGGAGGGGTATTTACCAGTTAAGTATTGTGTATCATGGGGAATTATAAGTTTACCATTTTTAATAGCAGGATTTTTTTCTATTAAAAAAACTTTAAGAGAAGATAGGAAATCATTAGTTATTTTAGCAATGTCAGGCGCATTTATATTTGTAATATCATCTTTAAAGATTCCATCAGTTACAGGAAGTTGCTCTCATATGACTGGAACAGGTCTTGGTGCTATTTTATTTGGACCATTTGCTGTTGGGATTTTAGGAATTATAGTATTAATATTTCAAGCAATTTTATTAGCACATGGTGGACTTACTACACTTGGAGCAAACACTTTTTCTATGTCAATTGCAGGACCGATATTATCGTACATAATATATATTATATGCAAAAAGTTAAAAGTAAATAAAAAGTTAGGTATTTTCTTAGCAGCATCTTTAGGAGATTTATTTACTTATTGTATTACTAGCTTACAACTTGCTATTGCTTATCCATCACCAGATGGTGGAATAGGTGCTTCTGCAATAAAATTTTTAGGTGTTTTTGCACCAACTCAAATACCACTTGCAATTGTTGAAGGTATATTAACAGTTATTGTTATTATTGGATTAGAAACATATGCAAAATCTGAATTAACATCAATTGGATTTATGAAGGAGGGAAAATAATAATGAGTAAAAATAAAAAAACAGTAATAATATTATTAATTATTGCATTAATTATTACTATAGTTCCTCTATTTGCATTAAAGGGTGCTGAATTTGGTGGATCTGATGATGCTGGAAGTGAAATGATAGAAGAAATACATGGAGAATATGAACCTTGGTTTACACCTGTTATGGAAACATGGATTGATGGAGAATTACCAGGCGAAATAGAAAGCCTTCTTTTCTGTGTTCAAACAGGTATAGGTGTCGGAATTTTTGCATTTTTTATGGGTAGATTTGTAGAGAGAAAGAAATGGCAAACAGGTAGTCATAAAGAATGTTAATATGTAATTAAATTCAATAAAATAATCATTTAATAAATTGGCTATGTTTTAGCAGAGTGTTGATATATGAATAAGCAAAGTGGACTGAGTAATTGAACTTAGGAATGCTAAAATGAGTATAGTCCCATTTTAGCTTGCTCCCAATATAAAATT
>NZ_JAVJAN010000082.1:0-3978 GCF_031344075.1 Clostridium aquiflavi | reverse complement strand
GATCAAATAAGACAAAAGTATTATGAACAAAAAGGAAAAGAAATTGGAATTGAAGAAGGAATTCAAAAAGGAATTCAAAAAGGAATTGAAAAAGGAATTCAAGAAGGTGAATATAAAAAAGCAATAGAAGTTGCTAGGAATTTGTTGGATGTTTTAGATGATGAAACAATTGCATTAAAAACAGGCCTTAACATTGATGAAATAAAGAAACTAAGATTAAATTAAAGAATTAATAATTGAATACTAAATTGGTTTTTGAAAGCCTGTAAATAATATAATTTGAAATACTCCATTTATAAAAAATTTATAAATGGAGTATTTTTTCTGGAAAGAAATAAAGAAAAAACGGAGTATGGCAAACCAAAATATATAATTCACTTTTATGTGGAGCATCTATCGAAGGAAAAGTTCTAGCCGTAAAAGAAGAGTTAGTAAAGATTCATTTAAATATAGACGAAAATCAAAGTGAAGAAGAAGCTTTTTGGTTTAGATCAAAAAGAAAATGAAAAATGATGAATAGGAAGGTAAATCATGAGATATAAAAGTAAAAAAGCATCTAATGAAACATCGGGGGAAATTTTAGAAAAATGGATTAAGATAATAATTTTTACATATTTATCTATTTGGGGAATTATGAATCTTTTTAGCAGAGTACTCATAAAAACAAATATGTATGGAGAGTTTTATAGAGATTTTATATTTTATTTAATAAGTATGCCAGGTATATTATTCTTTTTACTTGGGTTGATAATTAATGAATTAATTTATTTCTTTAAATGTAAAAGTTATAAAAAGGTAGCGAGTTTAATAATTATAGCATTGTGTATATGTGGTATTAGTTATAAACTTATAAAATATAGTGGATCTTATAGATGTTATAAGGATTTAGATTATGTTATTAATGATACTTATTGTGAAGATGTACAAGAATTGAATAATATTTATGAAAAAGTGATAACTGGAAAATATTCATCAACAACAATATATATAGAAACTATAGATTTTAAATTTCAAGCGGAAAGAAATATAGTAGAAAAAAGAGAGTTTAATAAGTTTAAAGCAAAATTTGATAATGTCAAGAAAGTAAGGATAAAATATTTACCTAATACCAATATCTTATTGAGTATAGAACCAGTAAAAGATGAAGGATAATTGAAGTAAAATAAAGATAATACAAATAATAAACTGTATTATCTATAGAACATACAGATGTGCTAACAGATAATCTTGATTTTGCAAAAAACGTATATTCAGTACAAGGTAGTACTAGTAAAACTATGGTAAATTCATTTAGAAGTAAAGGAAAAACAAAGTTGTCTAACATGCCCAATATTGGAAGCGGGCATACTCCACATGCATTAGATACTTGTGGGGGAGGCAGTGCTAATATGTTTTTGAATAGCTTTAGAAATAGCTATGCAAATGGAACCATGGGGAAAAGTTTGAACACTCATATAAATGATATAGTACCTGAAAAGTAGCATGTATTTGAATTAACAGTTTCAACAAAAAATTCATCAGGAAAACCAGTAAAATTACCATTAGAACAATTTTTAGAGCAAAATGGGCAGCAATTAAATAAGTCGAAGTGTAAATCGAAATAGAATGGAGTGTAGTAGCAAAATGAACATTAACATGATAAATGATTTAGTAGATTGGGTAAACGAGAAACAAGAGAAAGATTTTAAAGATTTTATATTGTTTATGAATGATATTGATGAAAGGAAATTAATAATTAATACATCTTATTTTGGTGAACATGCAAGTGGAAAAATAAAAAGATGGTCAATCCTTTATAATAGAAGATTTCCTGATTTTGATTTCGATATACAATTAGACAGTGAAAAATATTGTACAGCATTATCATGCTTAACAATGAAAAATTTTAAAAAGATTATGAATGATAAGTATGAGATTACTGATGAAGAAGGAAGAGCCTTCACAATACAAAGTGAAGGAGGAGTATAAAAATGAAAAAATATATTATGAGTGTAGTAAAAATAGAAGATGAACTAATAAGTGACTCTCAAATATATGTTGATAAAATTGGAGGCGATCCTACGCATTTACCACCAGAAGATATAGATGTAATTGGATATTTTGTGATGCAAATATATAATAATGAACGAATTTCTGGAAATAAAGATGTACTTTGCTGGCAATTTTATCAAGATGAGTTTGGGGGACCAATGGATGTAATAGACATACCGAGGGATGCTAAACTAAATACTAGTAAGCAGATAAAGAAAAGACGTTGGATTGATGAGTATTTAATTAAATATGAAGAAATTGAAGAAAATATAGTTAATGAGAAAGAGGAATATATTTCAGTAATAGGCGGAAAACCTAATGAATTTATTAAAGAGGACTGTGAAAATGAAAATGCACAGTATGTAGGTATTATTTATGATGATTTATGTCCATATGGTGATTTAGGATTAGGATATGACTATATGATTCTTGCAAAAGATTCAGAAGGAAGTTTAGTTGTAATCTAATTATTCTTGTATAAAATTTTTAGCTTATTATATATTATCAATCTTTCTATGTATGTTATATTAATTTAATAATAAAATTAATGGGTTCTTATAGTTTATAAAATTTAATACATGGATAAAAGCAGATAAAGTTAACAAAATAAAAGTTAAAAAGGTGGATAGTCTTGACAAAAATAAAATTATCTACCTTTTTTTGTTGTGCCAGCATGGGCATATATACCAAAAGGTTAATATTTTATTATTTTTAAATATAAATTTTAGAGTTATATGGACTTCAATTCTTTATATTTGGGAAATAAATCAAATTAATATAAAAAGATTGAGTATAGTATATATAAAATTTATTCCATGATATTTAATAAACCTTGATTTTAAGCCATTTGGAAAAATTGCCTAATTTAGTGCACAAGTCAAGTTATTAATTATAGCATAACTTAGGACAGAAGAGGTTGGATAACAATATTAACTTAACAAAACGCAAAATAGATATTGGAGGTAATATTATGATAAAAAAAGAAGATAAAGATTTTATAAAAAGCTGTTTTAAAATATTAAAAGAAAATCATCCAAAAAAATTTAAAATAGGAAATTTATCTACAGAAATTCCACAAGAGATGATAGATAAAGATAATAATGAATGGAAGTTAATAGAATCAAATGTTTTAGAAGAGGATATGGTTAGACTAGAAAAAAAATTTAAAGTTAAGTTACCAGAACTATATAAAGCATTTATATCTTCATATTTTTACGTATTTGATAAATTAGAAGGTATAGTTGATAATTATATGGATTATGATGATTATGATATTGAAGTAGAAATTATGAATCAAACACCGGATAAGCCGCTAGATGAAATAGATAATTTATTTAATGAATTTAAAGAACTTTTAAATTTTGGGTATATTCCAATAGGCGAAGTAGATTCTTATGGAATTATGTGTTTTGATGTATTAAATGATTATAGTTTAATATGGCTCGATCATGAAGAATATTATCAATGTGAGAGTAGAGATGAGCTTGAAGAAATAGCTGTAGTGGTATTTGGGGATTTCAGAAATTTCTTGGAATGCTTTTTCTGTGGAGTAAAATATGTATGTGAAGACATTTAGAGAAAAGATAAATATTAAGAGTAAAAATTGTATTGGAGGCTGTGTTAATGAAATTAAGTAATATAAAAAATTATAGACCATCAGGATTTGTATTGCTAAATAGCATAGAATTTAATACAGATATTTTTCTTTATATATATTGAATAAACAAAAGAAAGATGGAAATAACATCTTTGAATATAATACATTAAATCAAGCAGTAAAAGCTATAACTAAAGAAGGAAACACTTTAGTAAGTAGATATGCACATATAAAAATGGTGCGTAAGCAGCCACCAAAATCTTTTTTATACAGAAGGTTTAAGAACTGAAATTGAAGAAAATGAAAAATTAAGTAAATTCATTTTCAATAAAAATGGAGATATATTAGTT
>NZ_JAVJAN010000081.1:0-4440 GCF_031344075.1 Clostridium aquiflavi | reverse complement strand
CAGTAAATATGACAATACTCATTAAGGATTCTCAAAGTCCAATTACAATGCCACTTTACCTATTGCATATATCAACACGCATTAAAAACAGAGCCATAAATTAATTAAAAGATAGATACAATAATTAAAAAATATATATTAAATAGTAACCGCTTAAATATGAATTTCATATTATGTAGTATGTGTTAATTCTTAATTTACAATATATAATTTTAAAATTTTAATAGATTAAAATCCTTAAATAAAAATATAGATATTAGATAATTCTATTTTTAACCAAGGAGGATTAAATATGACACAATGGAAATGGTGTGTAGAAGGTCAAGATGGAAAGGTTATAAAAGGCTGGTATGAAGAAAATGGGAAATGGTATTATTTAAATGATGAGGGAATAATGCAGACTGGGTGGGTAAAAGACAAAGATGGATTATGGTATTATATGGATTCCAATGGAATAATGCAAACTGGATGGATTAAGCTAAAGGAAATTTGGTATTATCTTGAGGAATCTAGTAATGGCTATAAAGGAAAATGTTATATTGATTGTACTGCAAGTATTAATGGGAAACAGTATACTTTTGATAAAGATGGTAGTATGTTAGAAAATACTTTAGTATCTGATGCTTGTATTGATTTTATAAAATCTTGGGAGGGTTTTTTTTCAAAACCATATTATGATATGGTTGGAGTCTTAACATTAGGTTATGGAATGACTGGAGATGAAATAAAGGGGTTATCTAGTATAACTGAAAGTAAAGCAAGTGAAATGTTAAAAAATTTAATTAACAATAAATATGCTAAAATAATAAAAAAAGATTTAGATGATAAAAATATAAGTTTAAAACAAAATGAACTAGATGCATTAGTAAGCTTTGCATATAATTGTGGGGTAGTAGGATTGCTAGGTTCTACACTATATAAAAATATAATTGCAGGAATAAGAGATAAAGATATAATTACTTCTAATTTTCAAGCTTGGAGTAATGGTGGAGGAAAAAGAATAGAAGGGCTTTATAGAAGAAGAACTAAAGAGGCTGCCATGTTCTTAAGTGCAGATTATAGAGGTAATATATAATAAATATGTACACTAAAGACTAGAGATTAAATTTAAGGGTAATTATAATTTTATGGGTTATATTAAACCTTAAATACTATAATTACTCTTTTGAGTAAATTATTAATTTTAAGAGAATTTATAAAAAATTATTTACTTTTAAAAAATTTAAGCTATAATAAGATAAAGAATAAAATATAAGAATAGATAATTATTTTTATATACAATTTCATATTGTTAAAAATTTTGACAAGAACTTTTAATTTAGTCCAGAGAGGCTAAAAAGGGGAGATAATAGTATTTTCCTCTTATTTATTTAAGGAGGTATTTTTTTTATGTCAGAAATTATAAGTATTACAAAAGAGCAATTCGGAGAAATTTCGTGGAAAAAAACAGGGGGCAAGTTAGTATTAGCATTACAACACTTAATTGCAATGTTTGGAGCAACTGTTTTAGTTCCTATTTTAACCGGTCTTGATATTTCGGTAGCATTATTTTGTGCAGGTATTGGAACATTAGTATTTCATATTTGTACAAAAATGAAAGTTCCAGTCTTTTTAGGCTCATCATTTGCATTCATTCCAGTAATATGCGCTGTTGGACAAACATATGGCGATTTAAGATATGCACAAGGTGGAATAATGATAGCAGGTCTAATCTATGTCTTAATGTCTTTTATTATCAAAAAAATTGGTACTGATAAAATAAAATATGTATTACCAGCACAAGTTGTTGGACCTATGATTATGGTAATAGGATTAAATTTAATTCCAACAGCTATAAATATGGCTAAAGACAATTTAATCATTGGAGTTATAACATTAGGAGTAACTTTATCAGTAAAATATTTAGGAAAAGGATTTATATCTCAAATATCAATATTATGTGGGGTTATTGTAGGATATATAGTATCTTATTTTATAGGGTATGTTAATGTTCAAGCAATTTCAGAAGCGAGCATTATAGTTATTCCACATTTTACATTACCTAAATTTGATTTAGGAGCGATAATGATTATTGTACCAGTAGTACTAGCTACTTTTATGGAACATATTGGTGACATAACAACAAATGGTCAAGTTGTTGGAAAAAATTTCATAGAAGAGCCAGGATTAAATAGGACGTTACTAGGAGATGGACTAGCTACTATGATAGCAGCATCATTTGGGGGGCCAGCTAATACTACATATGGAGAGAATACTGGAGTTTTAGCAATTACTAAAAATTATGATCCATCAATATTAAGATTAGCAGCTATATTTGCAATAATGCTAAGCTTTATAGGTAAGTTTGGATCTGCAATAAGCACAATTCCACAAGCTGTTATGGGTGGAATAAGTATAATGTTATTTTCTATGATTTCATTAGTTGGATTTAATACTATAAAATATCAAAAAGTGAAAATAGATTGGAGAAATTTACTTGTAATTATTACAATACTAGTAATAGGACTTTTAGGAACTTTCATAGAGAAAAAATTTGGAATTTTAGTAGGAATAAGAATAAATGATACAGTATCTATATCAGGATTAAGCTTTGCAGCAATTGTTGGAGTAGCATTAAACTTAATATTAAACAGAGTGAATTTCAAAAAATAAAATAATAAATAAAGGCTCTGTTTTAGCGGAGTATTGATATATGTATAAGCAAAGTGGGCGGAGTATAAGTATAAGACTATATCATTTCTGTAAGTATTTAGTTATAGAAATGATATAGTCTTTTTTATTTTTATATTAGTTTTTTCATATGCTTTAAAAAAGACATATATATATAAATCAAATAAAATATTAAAATGATTATAAAATTAATTAAAAAATTAAGAGAGATAGCTTTTAACTATTAAGAAATGTTGAATACACTCGAAATATTAAATATAAATTATAAGGTTAGATTGATTACAATTTAAAGTATAAAAAGTTCTATTAAATATTAATAAATCCTATATTATATGATAAAAGGGGTGGAATAACATATGAAAGATATAAAAATTTTAATAGTTGATGATTCACCATTTCAAATAGCATTGCTTAGAGATGCATTAACAGAAAATGGGTTTAATGTTGTTGGAGAAGCTCAATCGCTAGAGGAAGCTATTGAAGAGACTAAGAAATTAAAACCTGATTTAATAACAATGGATATGACTATTCCAGGTACTGATGGTTTTGAATGCACAAGAGAAATACACAAAATTGATGATAGTATTAAAGTTATTATTGTTAGTGCAATGATGGATGATGAACTTATAAAAAAAGCTAAGAAAACAAAAATATCAGGTTATATTCAAAAACCAGTTGATTCAGAAGAATTAACGTTGTTAATAAATAGAGTTATGGGGGATGAAGAACTTCATTCAGAATTAGAACTTTTATATCCAAATGTATTTAAAGAATCTATAATAAATTTATTTAGCAAATTAACAAAAACAGATGCTGAAGTTATTGATGATTATAATACTGATAAAGAGATACACAGCGAAGGCATTGTGGCAGTTATGGGGATTATAGGAAAATACTCAGGAAGAATGATTATAGATATGTCATTTGAAACAGCTCAAAATATTGTAACAACATTATTAAAGAGAGAAGCTAAAGATACGAAAGAATTACTTAATGTGGTAGCGGAAATTGCCAATATGTTTGCAGGAAATGCATGCTCAATGATAAATAAAAAGAATAAAGTATTTGGATTAAGAGTAGCACCACCAACTACATTTCACGGTGAATCAATAAATATATCAAAAGCAGAAATAGATAACAATTATTCTGCAAAGATTAAAACTAAATTTGGAGATTTATCAATAAACATAGGATTCAAAAGAGGTGAAAGTGAATGGATGTCAATAATATAAATCCTATAGTAGATGCATTTACAAACGTAATGCCTCAATTAGGTTTAAGTGATATTAAAAAAAATGGAGTAAGTGAAAAAGGCAGATTTATAGAAAGCCCAGGAGTTATAATTATAATAGGACTTATTGGAGATATTAAAGGAAATATTATATATACTATGAATGAAGAAGATGCAAAAAAAATTGCATCAGCCATGATGATGGGAATGCCAGTAGATGAATTTAATGAATTAGCACAAAGTGCTATTTCTGAACTTGTTAATATGCTTACAGCGAATGCTTCAACTAATTTTTCAAATAATAATGTAAATGTAGATATATCTACACCAACTCTTATACATGGAAAATTTACTGCAAATTCTAGTTCGGATAAAGTAGTATGCATATCTATGGAGATTAATGGAGCTGTTATAGATGTTAATATTTCTTTAATAAAGAATACAATTTAATTTTTAGGCTCTGTTTTAGCAGAGTGTTGATATATGCATAAGCAAAGTGAGCGGAGTAATTGAACTTAGGAATGCTAAAATGAGTATAG
>NZ_JAVJAN010000080.1:0-4677 GCF_031344075.1 Clostridium aquiflavi | reverse complement strand
TACTCATTAAGGGTTCTAAAAGTCCATTTACAATGCCACTTCACCTATTGCATATATCAACACTGTTTTAAAACATAGCCAATTTTTAAAATAGAGTTATTGAATTTAGTAATGTGAATTCAATGGCTCTTTTTCTGTGTAAGTTACTTTTAAAATCCTCTGCCTATAAGCTTTATGAGCAATATCAACTTTTTTTATATAGTACATTTATTTTGAGACATAGCAACTATTATAGAAAAAATTTTAGTAACTATTGACTATAGTGTTCATACTGTATATAATACAACATATACAGTACATACTTTAAGGAGGAAAAACTGATTGAAGATATTATTATCTAATAAATCTGATTTACCTATTTATGAGCAGATAAAAACACAGATTAAGGAACAGATAATGTCTGGTAAAATTGCAGAAAATGAATTTTTACCATCAATAAGACAATTAGCTAAGGATTTAGGTATAAGTGTTATTACAACAACTAGGGCATATTCAGATTTAGAAGAAGAAGGATTTATAGCAACTATTAGGGGAAAGGGAAGTTTTGTACTTCCTAAGGATAATGAAATGGTAAAAGAGCAATATTTAAAAAGAATTGAAGAAGCTTTTACTGCTGCAATTGAAAATGCAAAATTAGCAAAGGTTTCAAAAAGTGAACTTATTATCATTTTAGAAAATTTGATTGAGGAGGATAAGTAATGAATGCACTTGAAATAAGCAATTTAAATAAAAAATTTAAAGATTTTAGCTTAGAAAATATAAATTTAAGCTTACCTAAGGGATATATATTAGGGTATGTAGGGCAAAATGGGGCAGGAAAGACTACAACTATAAAACTTATTATGCAGCAGTTAAAAGCAGATAGTGGAGAAATAAGTGTATTTGGAAAGAAGTACAAAGGAAATGAAGTTGAATTTAAAGATATGATTGGATTTGTGGGGGATGAATGTTACTTCCCACAAGGTTTTAAGTTAAAAGACGTGATTAATACATTAAAAGATTTTTATCCATCATTTAATGAAGATAAATTTAATCATTATGTAAATTTGTGGGAACTACCAAGGGATAAAAAAATTAAAGAGTTTTCAAAGGGAATGAAAATAAAACTAACATTTGCAAGTATATTTGCAAGAAAAACTAAATTACTTATATTAGATGAACCAACAAGTGGACTTGATCCTGTTATTAGAAATAATATTTTAGAATTACTACAGGAATATATAGAAGATGGTGAAAAGAGCGTATTATTTTCCACACATATTACAAGTGATTTAGAAAAGATAGCTGATTATATATTTTTTATAAATAAAGGAAAGATGATATTTAATGATACTAAAGATAACATTTTAGAAAAACATTTTGTGGTCAAAGGTGGAAAAGAAGACTTAACTACTAATATCAAGGACAAATTGATAGGATATAAAAAATCAAATGTTGGATTTCAAGGGGTAATATATGCTGAGGATAAAAAATATTTAGATGATGAATTACTAATTGAAAAACCATCTATTGAGGAAATAATTGTATTTTATATAAATAGTGGAAAGGAGGATAAATAATGAATGCTATAAATTATTTAAAGTTTGATTTTAGAATAATAAAAGGAAACTTGAAGTATTATTCATTGTTTTTTATAGCCTTTGCCATATCAATGCTTTATTCAGAGAATAATATTAATGCAATGAGTTACTTATTCTTTGTTTTAATTATTGTTGCAATATTACCATTTAGTTCAGAAGGCAATAAAAAAAGTACAGAAATGTATTATATGTTTCCGTCTAAAACATCAAGTATGGTAATGGGAAGATTTTTATATTTAATAATATTAAATATTATTGTATGGGTGATAGAAATTTCTACAATGATACATTTTTATAATATTGGTTCAATCGAGATGTCTGAAATTATTTTAATATGTTTTGCAGGGATAATTGCTACAATCGTATGCATGATTCAGTATTCTGTTTATTATAAATTTGGAATGGAAAAGGGAAGAGCTATTCTAATGCTAGTATATATGGTTCCAGCATTTTTTATATTTGCATTACCATCTATATTAAGTGAAAGAACTATTCCTAATAATATATTAAATCTTATGATAGCTAATAAAACAATTATAGGAATTACAACTATTATTACAATAATAGTTGTCGGAGCAATATCATACTTAATATCATGCTATATTTGTGAAAATAAGGATGTATAGAAACAATTATAAAATTAAGGTTAATTTAAGAAAATGTTGATATGCGTATCAGGAAAATTGAGTTATAATAGGATAATAAAGACAGTAAAATTATTAAATAATGTTAATACTTCTTAATTTGAAATAAAACTTATTAAGGCAAATAATATATTTATTTAAAAGAAAAAAATTATCTGATTTTTAATATGTTTTAGATTAAGCTTAAGATATTATAAATTGAATTAATTTAAAAACAAGTATAAATAGGGGGTAAAAAAATGAAACTTAAAAAAACATTATCAATTGTTATGGCAGCAACATTATCTATTTTTACTATTGCAGGATGTAGCGAGCAAGGAAAGAATTATTCAAAAGAATTAAATAATTTAACAAAATGGGAGGCAACATCTTCAGAATTTACAGGAGAAATGTCTATAGAAGCTAATGGAGAAAATGAAAACTTCACATTTTCTGGTACAAGCTATATGAAAGGACAAACTCAAGGTCATATGAACTTTAAGTTTAATAGTAAGTCAGGAAAAATAAATATACCAGAATTAGATATGTATTTAGATAACGGAATATCATATATTAGCAAGAATTATTATACACAAAATTTCACACTAAATGGAATAGAAGCGCCAAAGAGTATTAGTAATATATCTGCTGACTATATTGGAATAGATTCAGGATTAGATATGAATTCATTAATAGAATTAACTAAGTCACCTGACTATTTATCAAATTTATCTACTCAATTATTCGGAAAAAATAATGATGTAGAGATACCAATGAAACAAAATGGTAGAGAATATTCTGTAAATATGGATAGTGATCAAATAGTTGACTTAGTATCAAAAGGAATATCAGGTTTATCAGAAAACTTAGATAATAGTAATTCTACATTTAAATTAGGACTAAATGAAGAAATGATAAAAACATTAAAAGAGGGTGTAAAAGATCCTTCATTTAAAACAATGTTAGAACAAGCAAAACCTATGCTTAATGGATCAAATATTTCTACTAAAGAAAAGTTTACTGATGATAGCTATACTGCAGAATTTAATATGAACGTGCAAATAGCTGGTATGGCAAAAATAAATATTAAAGTTAACTCTACTAGTAAGAAGGCAGAAGTAAAAGATGTTTCAATGCCAGTTAATAGAGTAACTTTCACACAAGAACAATTTATGAATATGATGATTCCAGAAGATACTCAAGCTAAATAAGAAATAATTTTTTAAAATATAAATTTGAATAAGATAAACCAATTTAAGTTGAGAGAACATCAATTTAAATTGGTTTATTTTTTATTATAAAGTTAATTTTGTATTTATTATGAAATGGTTTTATAAATAATAAAAATTAAAAAATAATTCCAATTTTAATAAAAGGTTGGTATAATTATATTAACAAATAAAAGTAAAAAATATAATAAAAGTAAAAAATAATAAATTATAGAATAAAAGTTGGAAACTGTGAATAGTTCTCTTAATTTGGGCACCTTGAGGATTATGAGTTAATGGTGCACCCGGCCAACAAATTAGTTAAATTAATTAATTTAACTAATTTGTTGGTTTTTTCTATATATAAATATATTTAATTAAACACATTGGAATTGGAGTGGGAGGAATATGAATGTTAAATTATGGATTAGTAATTATATTAGGATTAGTTATAGGTAGTTTTTTAAATGTATGTATTTATAGAATTCCACTTGAGCAATCAATTTCTTATCCACCATCTCATTGTGCAAGTTGCAATCATAAATTAAAACCAATAGATTTAGTTCCAATATTTAGTTACTTATTTTTAAAAGGTAAATGTAGATATTGTAAAGAAAAAATTTCAATAATATATCCATTAGTGGAAATACTTAATTCCATATTATGTATTATTATATTTTTAAATTATGGATTAAGTTTAGAATTTTTTAAATATAGTATATTAAGTTCATTATTAATAGTAATAGGAATGATAGACTATAAAACTCAAGATATATATACATCAACTATAATATTTGGAGTAATATCTAGCGTGATTTTTATAATAATAGATTATTTAGTTAATAAAAATGCAATTTCAACTTATATTTTAGGGGGAATAATTGGATTTTTAGCATTAGGAATTATAGTTATAATAACTAAAGGTATGGGCATTGGAGATGCTGAAATTACATTAGTTTGTGGTTTGTTTTTAGGAATAAAGGGAGTAATTGTGACTTTGTTTTTAGGAATAATAATAGGGGGAATAGTTGCAGTTATTATTTTAGCTTTAAAACTAAAAGATGCAAAAGATTCCATGGCATTTGGTCCATGTTTATCTATAGGTGCAATTATGTATATGTTATGGGGAGACATGATAATAAATATTTATTTTAGAATAGTAGCAATAATATAGGCTATGTTCTAAGTGAATGTTGATATTTTAGTATAAGGGCGAACTGGCATTGGAATTTGCTTTTTAGAACTCTTAATGAAGATTTGTACAAT